>JAAESJ010000140.1 GCA_024229495.1 Verrucomicrobiaceae bacterium
CACCTGTTGTTTTTTCTTCCTTAGCCTTTTGCTGCCCTCCCTGGCCAAGGACTTCCGGGTCTACGCCCCGGCCAGCAAGTCAAACACCCTCTGGATCATCCTGGTCAAGAGCAATGAATCCGCTGATACCTTGCAAATGGCAGTCGAGCAAAAGGTTGACCTTGGCTTTGCCGGCCGGGTGATCACCGCACACCCGACAAAGCCCCTGCTCTACGTGAGTGCCACCGGCGGTGAAACGGGTCAGGTGCCGGGAGCGGTCATCTCCCTTGGCGGCAATGGGGCGTACCAAAAGCATGAGCGTATCGCCTTTAATGACGGAGCCTGCTTCCTGAGCCTGGACCGTGGCAACAGGCACCTGCTGGGTGTCAGCTATGGCAACGGGCGACTTAACGTTTACCCGCTGGACGGGCGTGGCATGCCCGGCAAGGTCGTGACCACCATTGATGAAGGCAAAAGGGAAGCCCATTGCGTGCTGCCCTCCCCGGACAACCGCAACCTCTACATCCCCTACGTGAAGGGCAACCTCGCCCTGTTGCAGTATGCCTACGATGGAAAAACCGGGACAGTTACCCCTCTTGAACCCAGGGACGCCGGACCGCCGCAGGGCACAGGCCCGCGCCACATGGCCTATCACCCCAAGCTGCCCATGGTCTACTTCAGCAACGAGCAGGGCATCGGCCTGTCCACCTACCGGCGCGGGGAGAATGGCCAGCTGAAAATCGAGCAGGACATCAACATCCTTGCCCCCGGCATGTCAAAGATAGGCTTGAGTGCCTCTGATCTCCTTATCACCCCGGACGGCCGGTTCCTCTTTGCCGGCCTGCGTGGCCACGCCCAGGACTTCGACCGGATTGCCCGCTACCGCGTCCTGGAAAACGGCCATGCCGAACTGTTGGGCCTGACCCAGGCCGACAAGATCCCCTGGGGCTTGACCCTATCTCCTGACGGCCGCTTCCTGCTCGTCGCCGCCACCAACGGTGCCACCCTCACCGCCTACCGAATCTCCGCCCAGGGAGACCTAAAACGGGCCGCTACCCTCAAGTGGGAACCCCGGATTTCCGACCTGGTGACACGGTGATCCACTAAGCAACCTATCGGAAAAGCACACGCTATTGCGTTGAGTTTTTCTCCTGCGCAGCTAGGATCGCAGCCATGTTGCGATCTTTTCTTACGATTTTTCTCCCGGCACTGCTTGCCGGTGTTTTCCCGGCCACCGCCGATGAACGTCCCAACATCATGGTGATCCTCTGCGATGACCTGGGCTACGGCGACCTCGCCTGCTACGGCAGCAAGACCATCCGCACCCCGCACCTGGACCGGCTCGCCGCACAAGGCATCCGCTTCACCGACTTCTACTCCACCTCACCGGTGTGCTCCCCCTCGAGGGTCGGGCTGCTCACCGGCAGGACACCCAACCGGGCGGGAGTCTATGACTGGATCCCCTCGGGCAACCGCATGCACATGGGAAAGGATGAGTTCACCATGCCCGCCATGCTCAAGCGGGCAGGATACGCTACCTGCATGAGTGGCAAGTGGCACTGCAACGGGCTCTTCAACCGGGCCGGTCAACCGCAGCCCGACGACTTCGGCTTCGAGCACTGGTTTGCCACCCAGAACAATGCCGCACCCAGCCACAAGAACCCGAAAAACTTCGTGCGCAACGGCAAGAACGCCGGCCCCTCAGAAGGCTTCAGCTGCCAGGTCGTGGCGCGTGAGGCAATCCGCTGGATCGAAAACCACGCCACCAAGAACCCCGACCAGCCCTTCTTCTCCTACGTCGCCTTCCACGAACCCCACGAGCCGATCGACTCACCGGCCAAGCTCATCGCCGGCTACCCGCAAGCCAAAAAGCGCGGCGAGGCGCTCTATTACGCCAATGTCGAGAACATGGATGCCGCGGTGGGCGAAATCACCGCCGCCCTGGATCGACTCAAGCTCGCCGAAAACACCCTGCTGGTCTTCACCTCGGATAACGGACCGGAAACCCTCAACCGCTATGGCGGTGCGTGGCGCTCACACGGCACTCCCGGACCCCTGCGCGGAATGAAGCTGCACACCCACGAGGCCGGTATCCGGGTGGCGGGCATCATGCGCTGGCCGCTACAGGTCAAGGCCGGGCAGGTCAGCAGTGTCCCTGTCAGCGCCCTTGACCTGATGCCAACCTTCGCGGGGCTTGCCGCCGGGGAAATTCCCGTCGACCGTCACCTTGACGGCGCGGACATGATGAATGCGCTCAGTGGTGGCTCCGTCAAGCGCGACCAGCCGCTCTTCTGGTGCTATTACTCGGCACTCAACAAGGCCAAGGTGGCCATGCGCGATGGTGACTGGAAGCTGCTTGCCCGGCTGACATCCCCGGAGGGCAAGGCACTAAAGACCCGCGCCATCACCAGGGCCAACCGCGACACCTTTACCAAGGCAACACTCACTGACCTTGAGCTATACAAGATCAGCAGTGACATTGCTGAGAAGGAGGATCTGGCAAAGAAACACCCGGAGAAAGTGCGCGCCATGGCCGCCCAGCTGAAGAAAATCTATCGCGACGTGGCAAGGGATGCCAAGGCGTGGCAATAAAAACTTCCCACTCCCCTCCCCGGTTTGCCCCGGCAAAACCAAAGGGATTTCTGCATCCCAAAGCCTGTTTATCGGCACTGCTTCACCCTTGGTCAGCAGCGCTTTGTATTCGCTATTGTCGCATTTATGGCGTATAGGCTTGCTTCAAGCACGATGAAAACAACGCTACTTAAAAACGGAGCCATCGCCGCCCTTGCGGCATTGGCTGTATTAATCTCCGCCTGTAAAAAGGATGCGCCTCAGCTCAAGCCTGAGACGCCCGCTCCTCAGACAGAGCCCGAGCCAACTCCTGAGCCCGAGCCAACTCCTGAGCCTGAGCCAACACCTGAAGCGGCAGCACCGGTCGGAGGACCGATCTCCAAGCAGGTCCAGGGATATTGGGTATTGGACAAGGACTCGATGGTTGCCGCCATGAAGGCCGAGGCCGCCAAGGAAGGCGAGGATAATCCTGCGGCAATCGCCCTGATGCTGCCCATGATCGAAATGATGGCGGACATGATGGCCATCCAGATTGGTGATGGAACCATGTCCATGCTTTCCCCGGAGGGTGAGGAAAAATCCACTTTCAAGATTCTTGAAAGTGATGAGGCCACCGGTGACTTCAAAATCCTTGTCGCCAAGGCGGGTGAGGATGAGGAAGAAAGTCCCGGTAATATCAAGGGCAATACAATGACCATCAATGATGACGGCAAATCCATTGTCATGAATCGCATTGATGACGCGGAGTTCACTAAGCGCCAGAAGAAGATCAAGGACTTTGATCCTTCAAAGCTGCTGCAGGGACTTCAAGGACTTGAAGGACTTGAAGAGGGATTGTCCGAGGGACTCAAGGAGGCCCCTGAGCCGACTCCTGCTCCTGAGCCCTGATCATGGTTTATTGGCAGAGTTAAACCGGCCGATAGAAACAATCATTACCGGCGCATCCCCTCTTGGGGGTGCGCCTTTTTTTATCCCTTTAATCCTGCCCGGCACGGCGGTTCCACGCCACGCAGTCCGCATAGCAAACCCCGGACCCGCCAAAGATATCAAGCGCACTGCCGATTGTCAGGTCCACGCGCCCCGAACTGAGTGCATCCACCTGCTCGAGGTCAGCCATGGAACACGCGCCACCGGCATAAGTCACCGGCAATCCCTGCCATTGCCCGAGAAGGGCAACCAGCTCCCCGTCTATCCCTGCACACTTTCCCTCGACATCAGCAGCGTGCACCAGGAACTCGGAACAGCTTCCTGCCAGCCGATCCAGTGTCTCAAGGCTGATTTCCAAATCAGTCAGGGTCCTCCAACGGTTCATCGCAACCTGCCACCCCCCACCCGGCATTCCCCGGCAGCTAAGGTCAATGACCAGGTTCGCGCTGCCCACTGCCTTAACCATGGTAGCCATTCGATCAGCACAAAAAGCAGCGCCCTCAAAGACAAAAGAAGTGACGATAACATGACTGGCACCGGCATCAAGCCACTGCCCGGCATTCTCCGCGGTAATGCCTCCCCCCACCTGGAGTCCACCGGGATAGGCAGCCAGGGCAGCCAGGGCAACCTCCTCATTACCGGGACCGAGCATGATGACGTGCCCGCCGGTCAGCCGGTCATCACGGTAAAGCCCGGCATAATAGTCCGCAGGTCGCTCACTGACAAAGTTCTCCTCCACTGCCGCATCCTCACCGCTGCCGAAGCTTCCGCCCACCACCTGCTTCACCACTCCTTCGTGCAGGTCGATACATGGTCGAAAACGGGTCATCACCCTTAAGCGATGCGTTCTCCGGGTGCAGGTGTCAACGCAATATCAATGGGAGTGGACAAAAGCCCCAACAACCAGCACCTTCCCTTCACCTGTCATGCGCCTTTTTACCCACCTCTCAATCGCCTGCCTGCTCGCACTCACCTCCTGCTTGAAGGAGAAGCAGGGAGCCGCGAACAATTCTGCCAAGAAAGCCACGGCCCCGGCACCATCAGGGATGGTGCTCATCCCCAGTGGAAACTTTGAAATGGGAACCGCCCAGGCACTCTTTGCGCAAGGCAATATCCCGGTGCGCAGCGGGGCGGAGGAATGGCCTCCACACCAGGTCATTCTTGATGCCTTCTACATGGATGAGACCGAGATCACCAATCGCCAGTTCAAGGAATTTGTCGACGCCACCGGCTACAAGACACAGGCCGAGCGCCCCTTCAACCAGAAGGATTACCCGAAAGCCAAGCCTGAAGACCTGCTCCCGGCTGCATTCGTCCTCGCTCCACCGGTAACCAAGGTGGATATCAAAACCGCATCACACTGGACCTGGTGGAAATTGACCCGGGGTGCCGACTGGCAGCACCCGGAAGGGCCGGAGGCAAACCTTGACGGGCGCTGGGATCACCCGGTGGTCAATGTCGCCTACGAGGACGCCGAAGCCTATGCCAAGTGGGCCGGCAAACGCCTACCCACCGAGGCTGAGTGGGAATACGCCGCACGAGGCGGCCTTAAGGGAAAGCTCTACCCATGGGGTGATGAGTTAACACCGGCAGGTAAACACATGGCCAATTGCTGGCAGGGGGATTTCCCCAACAAGAACACCAAGGCTGACGGGTTCATGACTTCATCCCCGGTAAAGAGCTTCACTCCCAACGGCTACGGCCTCTACGACATCGCCGGCAACGTCTGGGAACTGGTTGCCGATCAGTATGAGAAGGGCTATTACGAACGAAGCCCGAAATTTGCACCCAAGGGAGGTGTGGGAAAATCCATTGTCGACCCTGCTGACGGCCCGCAGGTGCATCAACGGGTAATCCGCGGCGGTTCCTTCCTCTGCAGTGATGGCTACTGCACCGGCTACCGCAATGCCGCCCGCCAGCTCAGTGATGATATCAGCGCCTCCTACCACACAGGATTCCGCTGTGTGAAGGACATCGACTAAAGCCCGCGCGGAGGAAGACCCTGCGCATGTTCCTGTCACCCGATCAGGCAACGCAAAAGAAATCGACCCCCTCACGGTATCCGGCCGCAACAGCCAGCTCACGAATACGGGCACGGGCACCGGGCAGGCCAACTGCTGCCAATAACACCGATTCTCCGCAGCGCATCACGGAGTGATCCCTGACCTCAATTTCGGCAATCCTCTCACCCAGCCGTCGAGGGTTCACCTCATAAAAACATCCTATCCGCACTGACTTGGCGACAAGGTTGCGCGCCAGGCGCTTGCCGACAGGGCCTGCTCCGGCAATCTCGACTCCTGATGCTGCCACCCTGGGAATCCGGGAAAGGTAATGCGCCTTGGCCCTGGAGAACATGTCCGCAGAGTAACGTGCCGATGAGCGGGTCAACCGTTCCCGCGAATCATGCCAGTCAAGCAATCGCTCCCGGATGTTAAGCAGTTGATGTCCTGCTTCCAGCAACCGCAGCCACAGGTCATAATCCTCCGCCCATTCCGGATCACTATACCCTCCGAGAGAATCCAGCGCGCGGGACCTCACCATTGAGGTGGGATTGACCACCGGGCTGTCTATAAACCGCTCTGCTGCCAGTTGCGATGGGGAACCAAGGCTATTTACCCATCGCACATGCTCGGCAAACCCCCGGCCCGGGTCGGATTCCGGCGCCCCGATGAGCCTTACCGCCGTGCCGCAACCCGAGAGCGATGATTGCCGGTCAAGCAGGGCAACCTGACGGGAAATACGTTCAGGGCAGCTGACATCATCAGCATCCATGCGCGCCACATATTCCCCGTTTGCCGCCCTGCGCCCCGCTTCCGCGGCTGCCGCGACACCGCTGTGCTTACCGAGACGAAGCAAGGAAACCCTTGGGTCAATACTGCTTAACTTCTCGGCGATTGCCGGCGAGCCGTCTGTCGAGCAATCATCAATAATGATCAACTCAAGGTCAGTGAAACTCTGAGTCAGGCAGCTGTTCACCGCCCGCTCCAGTGTCCCTTCTGCATTGCGGACAGGCAACAGGATGGAAACACGCGGCATGGCTTCAATCTCCCAGTCCACGGGCCTCGGCCCGCACCTCTCCCTGTTCACTGGAAACAAGTATCATCATCGGTCGGCAACAAATCTCACAGTCATAGTCAAGGTCGGCGGGCAACTCATCGATGCAAGGAACAGCAACCTCGAACGTCTCAAAGCAAACCGGGCAGCTCACGGACATCAGTTTCATGGCTGTTCTGCAAAATCAGGCAATCCCCACGGCTTCGCGTATTTCACGTAATCCTTTGCCGGCAACAACACGTAGAGGGGATTGGCCGGCGCCCGCAGGAAGCGGATCACCTGCTCCAGTTCCCCGCGGGGCATCGCCGTGCAACCCGCCGTCGGGCGATCCCTGCCACGGCGGGTGTGAAAAAATATTGCACTGCCAAGACCGGGACTGGGCGGGTCACTGTTGTGGCGAATCTCAATCAGCCAGTGGTATGCGGGATCTCCAAGGCGCATGCGCTCTTTCTCAAACCAGTCAGGAAGAGGCTTCCCCTCCGCAATGCGCACATGACGATTGTAAAGAGGGTGCCGGGAATCATCCACCCACGCATCACGGTTGGTCACCCGGGTGTAGGGATAACTGGCTCCGGCAGGCAACCCTGTCCCCTCCCCGTAAATCCTGCCGATTCGGAAAACCCCCGCCGGGGAGCATCCGTCTCCCTCACGCTTGATGCGGGGGCCCCGGCCGGAAAGGATCCCCCTACCCCAGGCCAGGCCGTTGCGACCGAGCAACACCTCCACGGGCTTGGCAAGGACAGGTCGCCATGCGGATTTTCCCGAGCGCTCAAAACACTGCAACTTTCCGCGGATACACTGCCATGAGTCGGTCACCACCACCACCAGTTGTGAGTGCTCCGGCTTAATGCCCGGGACCACCAGTGATGCCTTCTGGGCAACGGCATGATATCGCGGCAAGGCAATCAACAGGGCGGCAAGGCTCAATACTGCCGCACATCGGGATCTTCGCCCCGGGAGATCCAGTAAATGCTCAATCATTTTTCCCCTGTAGACGGATATCGCGCCATTACTTACTGATCTTCCCCCTGCCGCAAAGCCCCGAGCAGCTTCGCATGGATCCCGTCAAAGCCCCCATTACTCAGGACGACCACGACATCGCCCGGTTCCGCCAGTAACTGCAGTCGCTCCACGATCGCATCAGCGCCAGGTTCAGTGAATGCCATCCTGCCACTCTGACCAATTGACCTGACCACTGCCTCCACGTCCAGCAATTGTCCCTCCGGAACCTTTCCCCCATCGATTACAGGGCAAACGAATATCCCATCGGCGCCCGAGAGGGAATCAACCAGATCATCCTGCATCAGGTTACGCCTGCTGGTATTCGAGCGCGGTTCAAAAAGTGCCCAGATTCGGCTTTCCGGATGCCGCTGCCGGATCGCCCCCAGCGTCGCGCGTATTGCTGTCGGATGATGCCCGAAATCATCAATCACCTTGACTCCCCCCTCCTCGCCGCGCAGTTCCTGTCGCCGGGCCACCCCTGAAAATTCGGCAAGGGACCCCGTAATCTGCTCTTCCTCAATGCCGGCAAAACAGGCAGCACACAACGCCATCGCGGCATTACGCACGTTAAACTCCCCATCCATGGTAATCTCACAGCGTATCCCCGCGACAGTAAACCGGGAACATCCCGGGCTGTATTCCAAATCAGTGATACGCCTCTCGCACTGATCATCAAAGCCCACGCGCAGCACCTGCGCGTGGCAACCTGCCACGACGTCAAGGGCATCTGCATCGTCCCCGTTGACAAACACCACCCCATTGCGCGGAACAATATTGAGCATGTTGCGGAAACTCTTCTTGATGGCGTTGATGTCCTCAAAGATATCCGCATGGTCAAACTCAATGTTATTGATGATGACCACCTCGGGAAGGTAATGGACAAACTTTGAACGCTTGTCAAAGAACGCAGTGTCATACTCATCGCCTTCAAGCACGAAGAATTCAGAATCACTGAATCGACATCCCTGTCCAAGGTCACGCGCAATCCCGCCGATCATGTAACCCGGGTCAAGCCCGCATGATTGTAGCAGGTGAGCAAGCATCGAAGCCGTTGTCGTCTTACCGTGCGTGCCGGTGACCACCATGTTCCGCCGCCCCAACAGAAACTCATCCTTCAGGAGCTGAGGTAGTGAAGTGTAGGGAAGTCGCCTTTCCAGAACCGCCTCCACCTCCGGGTTACCGCGACTCATGGCATTACCGATCACCACCGTGTCAGCCTGCAGGGGAATATTTTCCGCCGCATACCCCTCCTTAATGGTGATTCCCTTCTCCTCAAGAAAAGTGGACATGGGCTCATAGACATGCTCATCGGAGCCGCTGACAACACATCCCCGATCCTTCATGGCTGCAGCCACAGCACCCATGGCAGTCCCGCAAATGCCTACAAAGTGAAAATGGTGACCATCTTTATCCACTACCATGCTCCTTTCCCTAGGCGATCTGGGCTTGCCTGCAAGGTGAACTTGAAAATCCCCTGCAAAGAGTATGTAAATAGCCCCATGACCGTTAACTCACTGTCCAGGCAATCCCCATTCACGACTGCGGACGGATCCGCTATCCGCAGCATCCTTGACTCAACCAACGCGCCGGTAAAAAACCAAAGCCTGGCCGAGGCCACATTACCGGTAAACGGGGAAACCCAACGACACTACCACAAGCAAAGCGAAGAACTCTACTTCATCCTTGAGGGAGAGGGCGTGATGGAGATCAACGGTGAGGTTTGTCAGGTTTCCCCGGGAGACGGTATCCTCATCCCCGCCGGCACATGGCACCAGATCCGGTCATCGCAAACAACCCCGCTGCAGTTCCTCTGCTGCTGCTCGCCTCCCTATTCACACGAGGACACGTATTTTGAATGAAAACGGGGCAGGTAACTGCCCATGCTACTGCTTGTCTTTATCAACAAGCATCACCCGCAAAGGAATACGGGTGAGCATTTCCCCGTCCGCGCTGACATCGATGGAAAACTGGCCAACGCTGTCAAAGCGCAACTGCTGAATATTGATCACTAAGTTGCGCGTGAGGAAGTAGGCCTCTGCCGGCAACTTGACCCCGATACGGGAACGCAATGGCGGCATCTTCGGCTTGCCATCATCATCAATAAAGTTAATCGCAATGTCATGCTCACCTTCATCCCCCGGCTTGAAGCATATCCTCAGCGCGATAGCGCATTGCGGGTGAACAACGGGAAGCCGAGTCGAGCAAATCGTGTCGAAGGTGCCAATGATGCACAGCTTATGGTTATAATCATGAGCTGAATCACAGAGGGTGGCCACTTGCACTTCCATGGGAAAATTAATAGAGTTCTTTGCGCGCCGGCTAACGATTGCGCCTGCCGAATATGGAGCGGGAGGACAGGGTATCAAGAAAGGAGCGCCTTGCCTTCCTGACCTTTTCTTCAGCATCCTCCTCACCCGGCAACTGATGACTGGTTGCAACTGCCGTCCTGACATAACCCTCAAGTTCACCGCGCTCCTCCTTCACCTTGTAGAGGGCATTAAAATACTGCCCCACCATCGGTGCCGCCTTGCTGCTGCCGGTTATATACTCACCCGAATCCCCCTCACAGATCGCTGCAAAGGCATACTGCGGGTCTTCAGCGGGAATAAATCCGGCAAACCATGAAATATATAACTTCTCCTCATTCTGGATCCACTGGCCGGTCCCCGTTTTCCCCGCCATCGTCACGTAGTCATTGCGTGAACCCTTGGCGGTTCCGGCACTGGCATTCACCACGTCAATCATGCCCTGGCGCACCAAGGCAACATTTTCCGGTATCAAATCGAGAGGATTGCGCTCCTCAACCGGGAAAGATTCCAGGATGTTATTGTTCAAGTCCTGCACCTGAAGGACAAGCCGTGGCTTTGGCAAGACATAGCCGTTACCGATCCCGGCCATCATCTGGGCCACCTGAAGGGGTGTCGCCAGCACCGAACCCTGACCAATTGCCGCATGGGCCACATAACCTCCATTGAACGCATGGCCGAATTTTTTCCTGACAACGGCATCAGTGGGCATAAACCCGTCCTCTTCCGCATTCAGGGGTATTCCTGTCTTTGCTCCAAACCCGAACCGATGCGCCATTGCCGAGAGGTTATCACCGCCGGTTTGACGACCAACATTATAGAACCAGGTATTACACGATCTCATTAACGCGGTGACAACAGTCAGTTCACCCTCTGGTAACTTCGCCCAGTTATGAAAGACCTCGTTGCCTATTTGGACTGAGGTAGGACAATTGATGAGCGTTGTACCATCAACCACTCCGCCCTCGAGTGCTGCCAGGGCAACAGAAACCTTGAAGGTAGATGCCGGAGGATATTGTCCACGGAAAGCACGCGGGAAAAGCGGTAAATCCGGATCCTCCTGCAATGCCTTGAACTCCTTAGTGCTGATCGCCGGGATCCAGGTATTGAGGTCGTAGGTCGGGCGGGATGCCATCGCGTAGACATCACCACTGTGCACATCCATCACCACGAACGCTCCACGATCAGTGAAATCCGCCAGCGCCTTCTCCGCCAGCTTCTGCATCTGGGAATCAATGGCAGTGACAACGTTTTTTCCCGGCAGCGGTTGGCGCACAATCTCCTCACCGAGCTTCAGCCCGTTGGCATCAAAGAGGTAATTAATACTGCCCGGGGTGCCCTGTAGATGACTGTCAAATGTGCCCTCAAGTCCTTCGCGTCCCTCCGTGAATGGCCAGAGAGGTTCTCCCGAAGCCACCGGGCCTGTAGGCACCCTCGCCTGTTTACCAACATAGCCAACAATATGACATGCGCTTGTCCCGCCAGGATAATGGCGTTGGTATGTCGGGAAAAGCTCCAGCCCCTCGCCAAGGTCGGCCTCCACCGCCTCTTTCTGAGCCTCGGTCAGCATTGACGAAAACGGCAAGGGCAACCAACGACGGTTCTTGTAATGAGTAAGGATCCTGCCATCACTAAGCGACCAGTCTTCCCCCAGCAAAGCAGAGGCAAATCTCATTCGCTCCCCGGCATAGGCAATGATCTTGGCATCGTCAGCCGCAACAAGGTATGGCATTTTCAACGAGATAAAATAACCCACTACGTTTTGCGCGAGCGGCACACCGTTACGGTCGGTAATCTGGCCGCGGGGAGCGGGGATCGCCTGGATCAGGGTGCGTGCTTCCGTACGGGTTTCCCAGGCAGCCCCGAGCTTCCTTGCGTCCCCGACAATGCCACCTTTCCCCTCACCCACTGATAACGGAGGCAGGGGCGGCAATTTAAACGCAGGCTTCTTCCTGACCTCCGGCTCCTCTTCATCCCCTTCCCCCGTCTCTAGCTTTTCCTGAGCCGGTGGAGAATCCGGGTCCTCCCTATTAGGGCCTGATACCTTCGCCTCTTCCGGCGACACAGGGAGGGCTCTTGGAACACTGCCGGCAGCATCCTCGGTATCGGGCAATACTACAGGCTGCGCACGAGGCACAACCTCAGTGCCCGGAATGATCTTTTCAGGATCAACCGGCAACGCACGGGGCACAGGCTCGCTCTGGGCTTCACAAATGCAAAGCCCGGCAATAGCAAAAAGCGCCGACAGGTGGTTACCACACACGTGTTAATCATCGTGGCTGAGCCCGAATAAATCAAGCGTCGCTGGGATCGCACTCCCCGTTGAGGAAATCCAATATATTTCTTGCCGCTTTCAGGCTAATCCCGCGAATCTCTGCGACCTGCTCGGCTGAGACCTTCTTCAACCGGGCCACCGATCCGAATTTTCGCAACAACGCAGCCTTGCGGGCGTGGCTCACCCCGGGACAATCATCGAGGACACTCTCGCCAATGCGCCTTTTCATCAGTAGTTGATGGTAGCTATTGGCAAAGCGATGAGCTTCATCACGGATCCGTTGCAGCAGTCTCAGGGCCCCGGTTTCATGAGGAAGCGACAATGGCGCACTGGCACCCGGACGAAAAATTTCCTCATTCTGCTTGGCCAGCCCAATCACCGGCAATTCCCCGAGCCCAAGTTTTCTCAACTCCTTCAACGCGCTGGAAAGCTGCCCCTTGCCCCCATCGACAACGACAAGGTCAGGCAGACAAACATAGCGTCGCTTCTCTCCCCCACCCCGCCTGCCGAGACGTTCCAGTGCCTCAATGGGGTTCTCCTGGGAAAGCTCAGCCTGCTCATCACCCACATGGTTCTTGCTCTCCAGCAGAATCCTTGAATAGCGCCTTCTCACAACCTCAGCCATGCTGGCGAAATCATCCTGTCCCTCAACCCCCTTGATCCTGTAGCGGCGATAGCTACTATTGTCAGGAACGCCACATTTGAAACGCACCATTGATGCCACAATATGACTTGAGGAAATATTGGAGATGTCAAAGCACTCCATCACCATCGGAGCTGATGCCATCCCCAGCACATCGCCAAGTTCCTCGACATCGGCAAGTGGCTCAATCCCGCCACCACCGCCCGGAAGGCCACGCCCCCGGGTAAACCGTCGCGACGGCTGGAGAGTTTTCCTGAGGCTATCAATCATGTCACGGTATTGAGCCGCCTGCTCAAAATCCTGCCGGGATACAGCCTCCTCCATGTTCGCCTCAATATCTGCAACATGGTGCCGCCACCCTCCTTCAAGAAATTCACAGGCACTTTCAATACGCTTCCGGTAATCCTCGCCGGATATTTTTCCCGCACAAGGTGCTGAACAATTGGCAATGACATCATCATGACAATGCCGGTAGTCAGGTTCACCGGGAACGCGGGGCCGGCAGGTTCGTAACCCGAACTCCCTGTTGATCCAGCTCAGCGTTGTCCTCAAAGCCCCCGAATGGGCAAAGGGTCCAAAATACCGCCCGCCATCATCCTTGCGGACGCGTACCAGCTGGAAACGTGGCAGCGTATCCGAACACTTAACCTTCAGAAGCAGGAACCGCTTGTCATCGCGGAAGGAAACATTGTATTTCGGCCTGTATTCCTTGATAAGTTTTACCTCAAGGAGAAGTGCCTCGGACTCACTGCGCAATACATGGGTCTCAAAGTCCCAGATACTCTCAATAAGCGCCCGAGTCTTCAACTCAGAGCGCATCCGGCGTGAAGGCGTGAAATAACTGGCCAAGCGTTTGCGCAAGTCCCTTGCCTTGCCGACATAAATGACGCGACCAAGGCGATCACGCATCAGGTAAACACCTGGCTTGTGAGGCACATCCCTCAACTTGGCCGGGAAATCGACAGGCTCACGTTGAAATTCAGTCGACACAACAGGCCTATTCTAGCCGGACACGAGGAATCCTTCCAGCCGGAATCAGCGATCAATGCCCAATATAAGTGAAATTTGAAAAGAGCCTATACCAGTTGCATACTTACACTTAAACTGGCGTTTACCGCCAATATTCCAGCCCATGATCCTCTTTACCCGCATCCTAATGGCCAGCATGTCCCTGCTGGGGGTGGCCGGAGCCCAGTCAGAAACCGCGAACAATCAAGCCAACGAACTGACCCTGCTGGAGATTGTCGAGGAAACCGGGTTCCTGATCTGGCCACTGACAGCACTGTCTGTCATCGCCGTATTCCTCATCATCTTCTATATGCTAACCATCCGTCGCGGAGCAGTGGTCAGCGACCGTTTCATGAAATCGGCTGATTCGCTCATCCGTAAACAGGATTATTTAGAATTGCTGGAAGTTTGCAACCGTCAGGAAGAATGCATCTCCCGCATTACTGCCAAAACACTTACTTTCGCCACCAAGAACCCTACCGCAAGCTTTGACGAGGTTCGCGAAGTCACAGAAGCGGAAGGATCCCGTCAGGCCAGTATCCTGCACCAACGCATTCAATACCTTGCCGACATCGGCGCGATCGCTCCAATGGTGGGGTTGCTCGGCACCGTGATCGGGATGATCAAGGCATTCCGTGAAATCGCACAGCACAGCTTCGTCGGCTCAAAGCAAACCGGGCTTGCTAGCGGAGTCTCAGAAGCGCTCCTGACGACAGCCGGAGGATTATGCATAGGTATCCCGGCATTGATCTTCTATTCCATGTTCCGGGGCAGGGTTCAGAGGCTCGTTTCCGAACTGGAAGCGGCAGCAACCCACATCATGGCTCTGCTCGCCGCGCAATACAAGCAAGCCACCTCACGCCCCAGTTCAGGAACACGCTCGCGCCCCTCGAGATATTCCCCTGAAGAAAAGTCCGGCAATGGTAATGTCCGGAAAACCTGAGCCTTGTAGCCGCAGGCGCGCAGCATGAAATTTCAATCCCAATTTGGCTCAGAGCGCACGGGCATCCAACTCGCGCCAATGATTGACATCGTATTCCTGTTGCTGATTTTCTTCATTGTCCTTTGGAACTACGCACGTTTCGAGACCGAGATCGACATCAGCGTTCCCGCCGCCTCCTCCGGAGAAAATCCCCAGCGCACAATCGGGGAAATCGTGGTGAATGTCCGCAAGAGCGGGGAAATCGTAGTCGAAGGTTTGACCAAGACAGACCCGGAACTGCTAGGGATGTTCCGGAATATTGTAGCAGCCTACCCGGATCAGGCGGTAATCCTGCGCGGTGACAGACAAGCTGAATTTGACCATATCGTCAGGGTGTTGAACGTTTGCCAACAGGCAGGAATCTGGAATGTATCCTTCGCTACGGCTCCCCCTGTGAACACCACTCCTGCCGAATGACCGTCCATCCTTCCAGCAAGGCCTCCGTGGTGCTCCTTGTCGCAACTCTCCTCCAATGTCATGCATTGGCACAAAAGGAGCCAATCCCGCGTGCCCGCCCGGCGGTGCCGGTCGCCCCAGCTGTCCCGGAAGGAAAAGCGCTGCGCAATGACCGCGAGGAAAGCCTCATCAAGTATGCCCATTACGTCTACAGTCAGAATCAATGGCAACTGGCAGAGAGCCAGTATGTCAAGTTCCTGAAGCTTTACCCAACAGGAAAAGAAGCGGCAGCGGCCGGCTACCGCATGGCCGAATGCCGACTTAAACTTGATAAGTTCGAAGAAGCAGAAAAAGCCTATCTCGATGTCCTGCGACAATTCCGTAACAGTGACTATGGAGCACCTTCCGCTTACCGTCTCGGTTCCCTTTATTTTGCCAGAGAACAATACCAGGCAGCTGCAGGCTACTTTGACATCGCAAGGCTGGAATCCAAAAAGAATGCAATCCGCCTCTCCGCCGCCTATTACAGGGCGAGCTCCTTCAGGAAACAGGGTTTGTTGGCAGAAATGCTGCAAGCTTTCGAAAACCTTGTCAGCATAAAGAAAAACAATCCCTACCGGGAAGCGGCACTGCTCATCCTCTCAAGGACATATGCTGAAAAAGAAAACAGGGACAAGGCCCTCGCGGCCTTCCTTGAACTGGCAAGCCTGACATCCGAGGACGACATCAAAGGGGAAGCCCTGGTAAAGGCAGGACTGATAAGCAACGCACAGGCCGACACTGAGGCAGCCAAGGAACACCTGCACTCAGCGCTCGGTTTGCAGGGTGGTGATGAATGGAAACCCGATGCCCAGTTCCACCTGATCAATATCTACTACGCCGAGAAAAACCATGCCAAGGTTGCCGAGATATACAACAAGGGTGCCTATGTCATGTCCGAGGACATCAGGCCAAAAATGCTGCTAATGGCAGGAAACGCTCACCGCCACCTGAAGCGTTATAATGATGCTGTCAGGATCTACAACCTCCTGAGCGAACACTACCAGCAAACTGAAGAAGCCGGTGAAGCCGAATACAGGAAACTGCTTTGCTTCTTCAGCAGCGGCACCCGCAATCTTCCCGAACTGATCGACCACTTCATCCTGTGGCAGCAACAGCGTGATGCCACCAACAGCCATATTGACTTGGCTTACGTCCTGAAGGCCGAGTACCAGTTCAAGAATAACATGTTCGCTCCTGCCGGGCTGACATACGACCGGGTTCGCATCCTGAATATCCCGGAAAAAATGCGCGCATCCATACTCTACAAGAGAGGCTGGGCCCACAACGAAGGCAAGAATCACACGCAAGCCATCACCGCCTTCGGTGACTTCCTGGAATCCCACCCGAAGGATGACCGTATCTCCAATGCCCTTGCCAAGCGTGCGCTCAGCCACAGGGCAACAGAGAACTACGAACCTGCGCTCCTCGACCTGAAAAGCATCATAGCCCACCACCCGGATTCCGAAGCAGCTGAACTCGCCTACCAGCAAAGCGCACTCATCCAGGGGCAACTCGGAAAATACAAGGCCATGGTTGATAACTTCACTATCCTGCTGGAAAAATTCCCGGACAGCAAAGCCACCCCTGAGGCACATTTCTGGATCGGTTGGGGGCAATTTGAACTCAAGGAATTCGCTACCGCTGCCGCCGCACTACGCAAGGCGCGTAAACTCAACACCAAGGCATACTTCACCCGCGCAACCCTGCGCATCATCCTCGCCGAATATTCCCTGCAACACCTCAATGAGGTAAGGCAAGAGGTTGAATCCCTTCCCGGCAAGGCGCACCAGGTCAAGGTTCCTCCACAGGTTTATCTGTGGCTGGGCATCAAGCTCTTCGATGCTAGGGATTATCCCGCCGCGGTCAATTACCTGAGCAGGGCAACCACCCCCAAACACCCTGAAGCAACGCAGGCAGTCGTCTGGAAACACCTCGCCCAGGCCATGCTCTACACCAAGAATTACGAGGGCGCGATCCAGGCCTTTGACTTTTACCTCGCCACACCTCAACCCTCAACCAACCGCGCGCGGGCATTTCATGACAAGGGCATTGCCCTGCTCGCCCTTGGACGTAATAACGAAGCCGAAACCGCCGCAGAAGACGGCCTGACCCTGCAACCTCAAAGCCGCGTTTACGGCATGCTTTGCCTGTTGTGGGGAGAGGTGGCACTCAGGGAAAAACGCTACGAACAGGCCGTTCAGCGTTTGATCAAGCCCACTTACGCAATTGAGGATGCGCAGATCACTCCCCAGGCACTCCTAAAAAGCGCCCACGCCCACCAACAACTTGAACAAGTGCAGAAAGCAGACCAGCTACGAGCCACGCTGAAAGAAAAATTTCCCAACTTTAAGGCACCTTCCCTTTTCCCGAAGCCGCCCAACGATTCCCGGGTTGACGCAAGCCCCTGACCTCCACTGCCAAATCCGGAACCGTAGGAAATTCTTTGCCTCTCCCTGTATCGGCAATGCTTTTTCTGCTCGACTCGCCCCTCATGCCGGCAACTTTTCCGAAAAGCCTCTGCTTGCGGGTAGCTGATTGCCTGCGATAGATAGCAATCCTAAAGGATATGAAAAACGACGAACATTCCGTGGTTACCACCCAACAGGACAAGTCACCTGCTGACCAGGAAAATCCCCTGGCCAACATCATGGTCAATATCCTCATCCCGGTGATCGCCCTGAGTTGGCTGAGTAAAGACGGGGACAAGGCATGGCATGTCGGGCCAATCAACGGCATGATCATTGCCGTACTGCTGCCAACGGTCTACTTCATCTGGCACTTCATTAAAACCCGAAAGGTTAATTTCTATTCCATTCTGGGCGCGGCAGGAGTCATGCTGACTGGCAGCATCACATGGTATGCCTGGAACGAAGACGGCAGCATTAAGGAACATGCGGCACTTCTTTTTGCAGTCAAGGAAGCCGCTATCCCGCTGTTGTTTGGAATAACCATCCTCTATTCGCACAGAACAAGTAAACCACTGGTTGGCGTGTTCCTTCTCAACCCTGACATCCTGGATATCCCGCGCATCGAAGCTGCCCTCAACAGTAACGACAACTGGGAAGCTTACCAAAAAGTTCGCTGGCAGGGAACCTGGATGCTTGCCGGCAGCCTGCTTTTGAGCGCGGTCCTCAACTTCGTCCTGGCCATTTACCTGCTGTCGGGGAAAGCGGATCCGGTCAGCTATAATGCCGCCGTTGGCAAACTGACCTGGGTAGGGTTCCTCGTCATTGGCATCCCGCTGATGGTAATCATGATGTCCGGCCTTTTCTATCTCATACGCAAAATCAGTGCGGTCACCGGCCTGCCCAAGGAAGAGGTCTTCCTGCCACGCTAGGTGCCCTGAAGAGATAAGCCTACCGCCCCTTCCGCTTCTCCCTCACAAAAACCAGCAACACGAACGCCCCGATTACACCTCCCGCCAACGGGGCAAGGGTGTCAAGAAGGTCAATGAGGACCTCGGCAAGGTAACCACCGGCAACACCGCCAACCACGCCCAGCAGAATCGTCTTGAAGATCTGCAGAGCCTTGCGCTCACCAAGCCACCACGAAAACAGCCAACCCATTGCGGCCCCGGACAATGCATAGATGAGCGGTTGCATGGATTAACGTTAATGCTGAATGGCTCTCTTTTCTAGCAAAACCCCCTTACCCTCTCAATTCCGGTAAGAGATTTTTGCCTCACGATAATAAATGCGCGCAAGTTTTTCGGGACATACCCCGAGCCGGTAAAGGGTCACCAATAGCATATTCTCCAGTTTGCGCCGCCACTCCCCGTCCCTCTCAAACTTCCTGCGGGAACTGCGCAGCGGCGGGTCGATCACCTTGACGCGAACAGCATCACGCAGCCGGGCGGAAAAACGAACATCCTCCATCAGCGGCAAGTCACCAAATCCTCCCATCATCTCAAAAACCTCACGGGCCACAAAAATGCTCTGGTCTCCATACATGGTTCCGACATGGCGGGTATAAACCCGGTGCAGTGGACGCAACCAACCCAGCCGCGGATAGGTAGCGCAAAGGTCCTTGAGGAAAGCTCCCCCACCAAGCATGGGATCACGGACAAAAAGATCACGCAGGGCATTGTAATGGGCTTGAGAAAATTCCGAGTCCGCATGATGAAACACGATTACTTCTCCACCGGTAATGGCAGCACCGGCATCCAGCTGGGCACCCCGGCAGGGCCTCTCAACCTGTAAAAATCGTGCGCCATGACGCTCACAAAGCTCACGCACGGCAATCCAGTCATCCGAGGCATCTGCGACCACTATCCGGGGAGAGGGATCAAGCCCGGTGAGTAAACCCAGGCAATCGCTGAGCATGAGCAGGTCATTGCAGCAGGGGATCACGAAGCTTACAGCAGGCGCACCGTTCATCTACTCATCAGGCTGGAGCACTTACGCGCGACTTCCATTATCACGTCCCTCTAGTCGCCAGGCACAAGCACGTTAAGTCCCTGCTCCATGGCAAAAAATTCAACAGGCGTATATCCGGCAAATTCACCATCGACCTCCACGGGAACCTCACTATCACTCTGAACTCGAAGGGAAGGTGCCTGCACGTAGGAAACCCCCTTGGCCTTCTCCATCTGCCCCATGGTAAAGGCAGTAAGATAACGCATGACATCAACCCGGCTCTGCGAATCAAAGACCAGGATCTCAAGTAAGCCGTCATCATTGGCAGCATGGCGAAACAACCTGAATGCCGGGCCATAAAGCGAACCGTTACCAATCAGGACAAAGGCTCCCTCCAGCGGTTCATGACCTTCAGGAAAAACCCTGATCCGTGGTGCCTCCTGGCCGGTAACCGAGAGCGCAGTCATCAGGTATCCGAACTTGCCGAATTTCTTCTTCCTCTCCCAGGTGGTTTCCTCAATGATTCTGGCATCCAGCCCGACACCGGCAACTTGGACAAAAATCCCGTCATTAAATCCAAATAAATCCACCTTCCGGGTAACCCCTTCCTCAATCACCTGCCAACACCCTTGTAGACTTTTCCTGGGTAACTGCAATTCCCGAGCAAACAGATTCATCGTGCCGGTCGGGAAAATGCCAAGCGCAGTTTCAGATCCAGCCAGGCTGGATATCACGGCATTGATCGTGCCATCTCCGCCTGCAGCGGCTAAAACCGGTCCGCCACTCTGTGCAACATCACGGGCAATTTTCTTTACCTCAACAATATCACCGGTCTCAATAAGCTCAATGCGGGGAGACATCGCCCGGATCTCTGCCGCCGCATTCTTCCCCTTCTCGCTATGTGCCGAGGGATTGAGTATTACCGGAACCTTGTCCATTTGTCTCACTTTTCCCATCGTCAGGCTTTTGCAGAGCTCGAACCTTCCTGATTGACCTACAGGTTTTCCTCCACAAGTGCAACCCACTCCGCATCGGATTGCTCCGGGGGACGCGGGTCTTTTCCGGCTTTTCCATACCAGTAGGCAGCATTGCCAAGGTCGCCTTCCAGCACATGGAGATGGGCATGGATCCAGGAACCCATCGCCGAGTGGATATTACTGACAATGTCATGAGCCCCGTGCCAGTCGCCTTTTTTAGCCAGCCACAATGCACGTAATTCCCCGGATATTTCCGGTGGAGGCAGACTTTCCTGCTCGATGGATTGGAGCATGGCGGTGACGGAATCAAGATTCATATCTCATTATCGTCCCGGAAATCGGGATATTTGACAAACGCTTTTATTCCCGGGAAAAGCCCTTGCGAAACAACTCGAAAAAAAATAATCTCCTCATGAAAAAAACCTTGTGAAATCTTTCACAAGGCTGATCCTCGGTAAATAATCGGTGAATCAGGACAACACGAAGCCCAAGGCCAAAAGTGACGAGAGCGAAAGTATCCCAAACGGGCTTCTGTTGCCATTTGAGCTTATTGCCGGGAAATTATCCGAAGTCGATGAACTCATCCGCCGACAAGCTCACACTTTTGACCCCGGGGTTGAGGGATATATCAGTTATGTCTGTGAAATCAGCGGCAAGCGAATACGTCCGGCCCTGTCCATTCTAGCCGGCGGAGCCTGCGGGGAAACCGGTCTGGAACAGATCAAGATCGGCACGGTAATCGAGCTCGTTCACCTGGCCACCCTGGTCCATGACGACATCATGGACGGTGCAGAATTGCGCCGTGAAATGCCCACGGTAAGTGCCAAGTGGGGATCCACGCTCAGCGTGTTGCTGGGTGACTGCCTCTTTGCCAGGGCTCTTGAAATGGCAGCGGAATTCGAGGATAACACCATCAGCCAGCGCGTATCCGCCTCTGCCTCCGCGGTATGCCAGGGCGAGATCCTGCAGACTCAGAGACGGTTTGATCTCAACCTCACCCACAAGGAATATTTCCGGATTATTGAGATGAAAACCGGTTCACTCTTTGCCACAGCCACCGAGCTAGGTGCACGACTTGCAGGGGCAGATCAACAAACACAGGATAACCTCAGGGATTTCGGCATGAAAGTCGGGATTGCCTACCAGATATACGATGATTGCCTTGACCTCGTGGGGAAGGAGGAAGTGGCCGGCAAGACACTGCGCACCGACCTTGCCAAGGGGAAGCTTACCCTGCCCGTGCTCAACCTGATTGCCTCATCCACCAAATCCCAGCGCGAGAAACTCAACAAGCACCTGCTGCTTAAGGAACCCATTGACGTCGATACCCTTGCCGGCATTGCCGATTACGACGGGTCTATTGACAAGGCAACGGCAACAGGCAAGGAAATCCTCGCAGAAGCAGCCCAGCATCTCGCTGCTCTTCCAGAAACCCCGTATTGCTCGGGTCTCAAGCAGGTTACCATTTATCTGGACTCCCTTCTCGATACCTGCCTTAGCTAGCCTGCCTGCCGCAGGCAATGCAGCACCTCATGATTCACGAAACCGCCATCATCGAAAAGGGCGCCGAACTCGATGATGGAGTTGAGGTCGGAGCCTACGCAATCATTTCCGCAGCCACCAGGATAGGTGCAGGGTGCAAGGTTTCGGCACATGCCCAACTGTGCGGCAGGGTCGAGATTGGCCCGAATAATCACATCGGACGCGCAGTCATCATTGGGGGAGACCCACAGGATCTCACCTTTGACACCACCCTGAAGAGCGGGGTAAGAATCGGCAGCGGGAACGACCTGCGTGAACACGTAACGATCCACCGAAGCGCTTCGGAGGAAGGATGGACAAGTGTCGGTAATGACAACTTCCTGATGACAGGAACTCACCTTGGACACGACGTGACCATCGGCAATCAAAACGTCATCGCCAATAATTGCCTATTAGCCGGGCACGTAAGCATTGAAAACCGGACTTTCCTGGGAGGCGGCTCAGGATTTCACCAGTTCATCAATGTAGGTGAGCTGTGCATGACCCAGGGAAATAGCTCAATCAGTAAGGACATCCCTCCCTACTGTGTCGCCAGCCAGCTCAACCGGCTGGTTGGGCTGAATGTTGTCGGCTTGCGACGTGCCGACATGGACCCGGAAACCCGGGCCGAGCTCAAGCATGCCTACCGTGCTGCCTTTCACTCCCAATTACCACTTGCTGAAGCACTGACCGCCATGAAACAGGAACAGTGGGGATCCTCTGCCCGGCACTTCCTGCAATCCCTTGCTGAGCCAAGCCGCAAAGGAGTTTGTTTTCCAAGGCCTGGCCGGAAAATTTCGTAAATCTTTAAACCAAGGGAAAAGGCACAAAAAACGCGTTTCCCTCAAAGTTCAGGATGAGCAATGAGAATTCTAAGATTATAATTACAATAATTTAAAGGATTTACAGCAAATAAAAGTAACTGCTCAATTAGTTTTACTACCGTCACAAGTTCGACTAGTTTACTTTGAACCTTTGCGGTCATTCTACATTTGGTGATTAAATCCATAATTCGTTTAATGCGTTTACTGTCAATAGTTTGCGCTTTTTTACTTTGCCCGGCAACTGAACTGAGGGCGCAGTTGGACGCACTAGGCAGCAAAGCTGGTGAGGCCATCAACATTGATAGCGACGAGACGGATTACGATCACACTGCTGGAGTGGCCACAGCCCGAGGCAACGTACATATTACCTACGGAGACACCGAGATCCTGGCCGGGAAGGCCGAATACCATTTCAAAAGCGGGGATATTCACGCCGAGGATAATGTTTCCATCTATAAGGGAGAACTTGCCTACAAGGGCAACGCAGCCATTTACAATATCAATACCGGAAAGGTGACTGCTAACCACCTGAAAAGCGGTAAGGCTCCGCTATTCTACGAATCCGATTCCTTCGACACTCAACTCAAGGAGATGGATAGCATATCGATGACGTCATCGACGTTCACCACGCATGACAGCGCCAATCCCAACTACAGGATCAAGGCAAAAAAAGTAGACATCATCGGGCTTGATAAGCCCAAGCACCAGCAACGCATTATTTTCAGGAACATGACTGTCTACGCCGGGAACACCCCGGTGATGTGGCTGCCTTATCTCTCACAGCCCCTGGATGCCGAGCAAGGTTATCACTTTGTCCCCGGTTACCGCAGTAACTGGGGAGCCTTCCTGCTCAACCGCTACGGAATGATGCTTGGGGATCACACTCTGGCAACCTATCACCTTGACCTCAGATCCAGTCGAGGAGTCGCCGGAGGCGTCGACCTGAAGCTGATCAGCGAACGGGAAAATGAGCACTTCGGCAACCTCAAGGTCTACTATGCCAATGACAATGACCCCTCCCAAACTCACAACAAAAGGGTGCGTAAAGCTCCAATAGATTCCGACCGTTATCGGCTTAACCTCCAGCATCGCATCTACCTGCCCGGAAACGAGGAGGATACCCTCTACCTTGATCTCGACATCAACAAGATCAGCGATGCCTTCTTCTACGAGGATTTCTTCCCGGACGAATACCGGATCAACCCGCAGCCTGACAACCTGATCAGCCTGCAGAAAATCTTCCCGCGAGGAAGCGCAACCCTCTGGACACGCTTTCAGGCAAACGATTTCTACCGCACCACAACCCAGCTCCCGGAACTGGCACTGGATTTCACCACACAGCCGATTGGAAAAACCGGCCTGTTCTATACCGGTTCAACCAGTGCTGGAATCTACAATGAGAAACTAGGATCCATTGAGCGCGAGAAGATGCTGTCAGAAATCGAAAAGCTCGAGGCAAGGGTTGCCGGCGTAGACGAGGCACAACCACAAAGGATACGCGAACTCAGCCTGATTGAGGCTGAGAGTATGCTCGGGAAACTCAAGGCTCAGGCCAACAATGAAACAGGATTCACGCGCCTCGACAGCTATCATCAGGTATCTTCTCCACGCGAATACTTCGGCTGGTTGCATGTCAACCCACGGGCCGGTTTCCGGGCCACCTCATACAGCAATGTTGAAGGAGAAGGAGCATCCGACACGCGCACCGCTTTCCACCTTGGGCTGGACACCTCATTTAAAGTCTCAAGGGACTACGCAAATTTCAAACTTCCCAGACTGGGCATAAACGGCATCAGGCACGTCGTGCAGCCCTACTTGAATTACTCCTTTGTAGCATCCGATGAATTGAACGCAGACATCGGAAAAATTGACCGCCTGATCCCAAGCACGAAGCTGAGACCTATTGACCTGGCTCACTTCACTGCCACTGATAGCATTGCCGACTGGAACATTATCCGTCCCGGGGTATCGCAACGATTCCAGACCAGGCGCAATGGCAATGCTTTCACCTGGCTGGAGCTCAATTCCTATCTGGACGCTTATATCAAGGATCCAGAGTATGATCGAGACTTCTCCAACGTCTACAACTCAATAACTTTCAAACCTGTGCATTGGGTATCGGTAAGCCATGAAATCGGCCTCCCTATCCTTGCTAATGAGCCCTTTGATTACAAGGAGTTCAATACCCGTGTCGCCTTCATGCCCACCGACCGGTTCGAGTTTGCCATCAGTCATCGATACCTACAGGATCATCCCCTCTTCCAGAACTCCAACCTGCTCGACTTTCGTGCCTATTACCGCCTCAGTGACAGGTGGGGCCTGAGTGCACGTCAACGCTACGAGTTTGATGATGGCACCCTCGAGTATCAGCAGTATACCGTTCATTACGACATGAACAGCTGGACTGCCGGCCTAGGGGCCCTGATCTCTGATCACCGGTCAGGCAGTGACGAGTTTGGGATTGTCCTGACACTCACTCTGAAGGATCTTCCTTCGTTGAGTATTCCCGTCGGCCTGACGCCCTCGCACTAGGACTGCCGGCAACTTCCCGCCTGCCCGCCTGCCCTCCTGATTGTATCCGCACGCGCACAACCCCCCGATGAAAAAACCACTAACAGTAATCATAATAACGCTGCTGCTCCTTGCCACCTTTTTCCTTAGGGAAAAGATTCTCGGAATTTAATAGAGCGGCACTACGGAGCGGCAAACGCTAGCTCATTGAACCTGCAAACCATGGCAAGCAATGGCAAGTAAGCATACCCGGCGCATATGTGCTGCGATCCTGCGTGACTGGGAAGAGTCCACCACGTTCATTGATAAGCTCATTGATCGCCACTGCACAAAAGCCGGGCTGGATCCGCGCGACCGTGCCTTTGTCCAGAACATCACCCTTGGCATTGTCCGCAACCTGACCCT
The DNA here is from genome assembly GCA_024229495.1 of Verrucomicrobiaceae bacterium. GTDB lineage: Bacteria > Verrucomicrobiota > Verrucomicrobiia > Verrucomicrobiales > DEV007 > CACIUL01. The sequence continues at coordinate 25,779 of JAAESJ010000140.1, forward strand.
GCTTGGCGACTGGATCGACATGCTCCGCAAGGGTAAAATTGGCAATGAGGAGCAACGCCTGCTTGAGCTTGGACTGTATCAGGTCCTGCTTATGCGTGTTCCTGACCACGCCGCCGTCAATGAGACGGTTCAACTCGCACGCCCACGGGCACGCGCCATGATCAATGCGGTTTTACGCAGGGCAATTCGCGAGAGAGAGCAATTACTGGCGTTAGCGGAAACACTCCCCCCCGCACAACGCTACTCGATCCCTGAGCATATCTACAAGCGCTGGGAAGAGCAGTTTGGAACAACACAATCCGAAGAAATTGCGGCAACTGCAGCCACCCCTGCACCACTCACGATACGTTCAAACCCATTGCGCGGTGGATTAAATAAACAGGACCTTGAGCAAAGCCAGGCGCAGCCTGTCAATGATCATGCCGGGTTTTATCTGGTGGAAACGCTACCCCTCGATGCCCTTGCCAGCGGACGTTGCTATGCCCAGGATCCCTCCACTGCGGTTGCACCCGGATTGCTTGACCCACAACCGGGTGAACGCATCCTTGATGCCTGTGCGGCACCAGGCGGCAAGAGCGCAATCCTTGCCACCGCGATGAACAACACCGGAGAAATCATCGCTATTGACATTGCCGGACCGCGCAGCGAACGCCTCCTTGAGAACATGCAACGCCTGGCGGCAATAAATGTGAGAGTGGAGGAGATGGATCTGCTAGGCAGTGGGGAAATACCGGAGGATTTCAGAGAGAGTTTTGACCGGATATTGATAGATGTCCCATGCTCGAATACCGGCGTTTTCAGACGCCGCGTTGACGCTCGTTGGCGCTTGATGCCGGGATTTGAAACCCAGATGGCTGAACTGCAGTCACGTCTTGTTCATGCCGTCGTTCCGCTTCTCAAGCCCGGGGGAAAACTTGTCTACAGCACCTGCAGCATTGAACCCGAGGAGAACAGCATTACTATTTCCAGCATCCTTCAAGAAGTTCCCCGTCTACGTAAGATTGAGGAAACCTCGCTAATGCCCTCGCCCACCCACGACGGCGCATATGCCGCACTTCTCGAGTCAGTTGCCGAAGGATAAAATCCCCACTAAACTGCACACGTGATAAAGAACCTCATCAGCCTGCTGAGCATTATTATCATCTTCGTCGCGATGTTCACGCTCCTGGTCTACATCTGGTTGCTTAATTCCAGTACCATCTTTGAACGGCGGGAGCCACAGCCCTCAACACCGTCAGTTAAATCATCCTTCCAGCCGACGGGGCAGAAAGATTTGCAGTTGGCTCTTGGAGTATCGTGCACTTTCCGGTAACATACAGCGATGTATCTGGATGACATAACGACAACCTCCAGCAAAACCTAATCCGAAAATAACCCTAAAAACGATGAAAATGATTATCCTTATCGCGCTTGCGGCAGCACTCACAGCAGCACAGGGTGGCGAGATCAAGCTGACGAAGGCGGAAAACAAAATTACTGTCACGATTGACGGCGAAGCCTTCACCACCTATCACTTCGGCAAGGAGCGCGCCAAGCCCGTACTGTATCCCATTGCAGGCCCTGGGGGCAAGAGGATGGTCCGCGATTATCCCTTCAGCAAGGACTCGCCGGGAGAAGCACATGACCACATCCACCACGAGTCCCTATGGTATAGTCACGGGGACGTCAATGGCATCAGTTTCTGGCACATCGGCAAGACCAGGGGTAAAATCGTGCACAAGAATTTCCTCAAGTCAGCAGCCGACGAGATCGCTACAGAAAACGAGTGGATCAGTCCTGCAGGCAAGGCGCAGTGCTCTGATACCACCCGTATCAAGTTCTTCTCACTGCCCGACGGCGGCCGGGGCGTTGATTACCGCGTGACACTGCGTGCCACTCACGGCGACGTGAAATTCGGTGACACCAAGGAAGGCTCAATGGGTATCCGCACCCATCCTGCACTCAGGTTGCAGGGAAAAGTGGCGACCGGAAAGGCGGTCAACTCCGGCGGTGTTGAGGGTAAAGGCGTATGGGGAAAGCCGGCAAAGTGGCTCTATTACTGGGGAAAAGTGGATGGTTCAACGGTCGGTGTGGGCATCTTTGATCATCCATCAAATCCCCGCCATCCAACAACCTGGCACGCACGGGACTAC
>JAAESJ010000141.1 GCA_024229495.1 Verrucomicrobiaceae bacterium
AACCCTGATGGTTCCAAGAATAAGTTCAAGACTGCGCTGAAGGACTTCAAGCGCGAAGGGCACATCGGGTTTCAGGATCATGGTGCCTCGGTAGCCTACCGCAATATCTCAATCAAAAAGCTCTAGGGACAACAACCGGATATGTCGCAGTCCATGGGCTCCCTTACATCCGGGTTGCTGATTGCTCTGCTTATAACAACAGCCATCTCGCCGGCGCATGGCGGGGAAAAATCTGATCTGCGGATCAATCAGCTTCAATACATAGGCACACACAATTCATACCACGTTGCCCTGCCTAAACCACAGCTTGAGAAACTCGGCAGGATAAACAAGAGCTGGCAGTATTCTCTCGACTACACCCACCGATCACTGACCGGACAGCTCGAAGACCTTGGTATACGTCACTTTGAGCTGGACCTCTTCGCTGACCCGGAAGGCAGGCACCTGCTAAAGAAGGGGGGGCTAAGTATCCTCGGGTTAGCCGCTGCACAACCAGAGGACTTCAGGAAGGCAATGCAATTGCCAGGTTTCAAGGTATTGCATGAACCCAGCATTGATTACCTGTCCACCACCCCGTCATTGACCTCGGCACTGAAGGAAATCAAGGCATGGTCGCTCAAAAATCCGGATCATACTCCGTTGTTCATCCTCCTGGAAATGAAGGATAAAAGCCCGGTTCCTTTTGCCAGGAAACCGCTCCCCTTCACTCGCAAGGCACTCGAAGCGGTCGAGGCGGAAATATTAACCGTCTTTAAGGCAAACAAGATCATTACCCCGGACTTTGTCCGGGGTAAAACACCAACCCTCAGGCAAGCGGTGATCGAGAAAGGCTGGCCGACCCTGGAAATCTCAAGGGGGAAGGTAATGTTCGGCCTCGACAATTCAGGAAGAATCCGGGATCTCTACCTCAAGGGAAACCCATCACTGGAGGGGAGAATCCTGTTCACCAGTGTCGGGGAAAATGACCCGGGAGCGGCCTGGTTTAAGCTAAATGATCCTGTTCGCAATTTCGCACTCATCCAGAAACTCGTACGCACCGGGTTCATGGTGCGCACACGAGCTGATTCCGATACCCGTGAAGCACGCAACAATGACACTCGCCGCCGGGACAGGGCACTGGCCAGCGGTGCACAGTTCATCAGCACTGATTTCCCGGAACCGAATAAGGAAATTTCCGGCTATTCGGTCAGGTTCCAAAAAATTTCCCCTTATCGTCAAAACCCTGTCAATCGGGAAAAGGAAGATCAGCCGTGAACAAGAACCGTTCCTAACAACCTGAAAAAGAGTGCAAATATCTAAAGTAACCCTGTTGCTCGCTGCCTGCCTTGTCCCCTTCAGCCTGATCCCTGCAAACCCTGAACTTCTCGACAACAGGTATACGCTGACTCTTTTCTCGGAAAATCCCGATTTATCCACGCCGATAGGCTGTGCGCTGGACCAAAAGGGCAGGCTTCTCGTCATCGAGTCACACACACACTTCCGACCTGACGACTACAACGGCCCCAAGGAGGATCGCATCCTGGCATTTAGTGATACGGATGGTGACGGCAAGGCAGACAACAGAGAGATTTACTTCGAGGGAGGCACACACACAATGTCTATCGCCTCGGGCAACAAGGAATACTTCTATGTTGCCACACGCTCCGAGGTTTTCAGGCTTAAGGATGAGAATGGTGACGGCAAGGCTGATCGCAAAGAAATCCTCGTCACTCTCAAGACTCCGGGAAAGTATCCACACAACGGATTGTGCGGTCTCGCGCTGACCTCAGACCGCTCAAGACTCTACTTCGGCCTCGGGGAAAACCTCGGGGAACCTTACGAGATCATCAGCCAATCCGGAGGGAAAGAAATTACCAGGCTTAAAGGCGGGGGCGAGGGAGGTAATATCTACAGTTATGACCTGGTCACCGGATTACTGGTTCGCATCGCAACCGGTTTCTGGAATCCCTTCGGGATATGCCTAACACCTGAGGGACGTATGTTTTGTGTGGACAACGACCCGGACGCCCGCCCTCAAAACCGACTGCTTAACATCATTCCTGGTGGCGACTACGGTTATCAATACCGCTATGGCCGCTCAGGAACACATCCCCTGCAGGCATGGAACGGCGAACTTCCCGGAACCCTGCCGATGATCTGCGGCACCGGGGAAGCCGCATGCTCAGTAATCCCCCACGGGAAAAAACTCTGGATCACCAGCTGGGCACACGGCCGAATTGAGGAATACACCCTGCGCCGGAAGGGCTCCAATTACACCGCAACGATGAAGACAATTATCAGGGGAGGGCCCGACTTTCGCCCGGTCTGCTTTGCCCATTCCAAGGACGGTTCAATCTATTTCACAGACTGGGTTAATGCCAGCTACCAGCTTCATGGCAAGGGCCGTCTCTGGAAACTCACTCCGGTGGATAAAACAACACCCAAACCGGGACTCGCCGGGGCACTGCAGCAGGAAGTAAATCGGAAGAGAATAAAGAAGGAATCCTTAAAAGGCATCGACAACGACCGCTTCGCACTAGCTACCGCCTTCTGGCAAAGGGCACATTCCGGAGACACCCGGGACCTGCAATGGAATGCCTTGTCCGAAAACGCAAGGGTCGCCATGCTGACGGCAATCCGCTGGAAGGATGATCATAATAATCAGCTTCTTTCCCGGGCACTGGATGATCCTTCAAAGAATGTCCGAATCGCAGCCGTTCGTATCATTGCGGATGGAAAACTCCAACCCTTCAGGGATAAGCTCAGCAGCATGCTGCCTACTGACGACAAAGAAACCCAGTTCTCCATGACCATCGGAGCAGCCTTGAAGGAACTGGACAATTAATCTGTCACTTTCCTGAGCGGGGGCGCAGGGTCACTAGCGTTGCCCCCCAACCCCCGGTGTCCTGGTTGCCTAACCTGTAACCGATCACCTCGTCAGGCATCTGGTCAAGAAGCCGGTGCACTCCTTCGCGCAGGTTCCCCGTTCCCTTCCCGTGAATAACACGAACCTGAAGGAATTCCTTTTTCCGGCACTCTAGAAAATATTCCCTCAAGAGTGAACTTACCTCACCTGGGCGGAAAGTATGGAGATCTATTTCAGAGGTAATCTGATAATCAACCGTGTCGTCCGTGTCATCTGCGCAAGCCACCAAAATCGTTGAGTAAAAACAATGACAGAATGACAGGCAGCCAACCGGTCATCCCTTCATGGAACTGACAACTTCCCCTCTTTCAGGGAATCGCCCGGTATCCTTCTTGGAATAAATAAGGACACCATCCACGGTAACGTCGAAGACGCCGCCGCTACCCTCTATAATTTCAACGCTGACTTCTTCAAACCCCTCCCTGATCTCGTCCGCCAAACTGACGGCCTGGGGCTTGTAGTTTCACATTCCTCAATAAAGGATCGATACATTCATGATTCACCAGTGCCCTTGATTACCCTCATTTCAAAGCAAAAAATACCTTCAGAAAACACAACTTAGTGAATCTCAGGCTCGGGAGTGGTTGCATTGCCCTCAAGGAAATCAAAGTCGCAGCCGCGATCGGCTTGGCTCACGTGCTCAATATAGAGTTTGGTATAGCCCCTGGCATAAGGCACCTTCCTCCGCTCTGCTGCCGCTAATCTCCTGTCAATCTCACCTTGAGGAACATCCAGTTCAAGTTTTCTGCCGGCAAAATCCAGGGTAATAAGATCACCTGACTCAACCGCAGCCAGCGCCCCGCCGACAGCCGCCTCGGGGGCCACATGCAACACGCAGGTGCCATAACTGGTTCCTGACATGCGGGCATCAGAAATCCTCACCATGTCCCTGATCCCCTGTTCCAGCAATTTCTTCGGGATCGGCAGCATCCCCCACTCCGGCATCCCGGGCGCCCCCACCGGGCCGGCACTCCTGAGCACCAGAACGGAATCAGCACTCACTTCCAAGGCAGGGTCATCAATGCGGGCAGCAAGATCATTGTAGTCATCAAATACAACGGCAGGACCGGTGTGCTGAAGCAGGTCGGGACTCGCAGCTGAATGTTTGATCACTGCTCCATTGGGAGCAAGGTTACCATGCAATACCGCGGTGCCGCCGTCATCGGCAAGGGGATTGGTTTTATCCCGGATCACCTCATCATTATGTACCCGGTAATCTGCAATATTCTCGCCGAGCGTCCTGCCGTTGACCGTCGGGACATCCAGATGCAACAAGCTGCCCATCCGGTTTAGCAAGGCTCCCAGACCACCGGCATAATAGAAATCCTCCATCAGGAAGCGTCCTGAAGGACGCAAGTCCGCCAGCAACGGAGTTTTCCTTGAGATCATATCAAAATCCTCAAGGTTGAAATCAATCCCGGCCCTGCCCGCCATCGCCAACAGGTGCACGATGGCATTCGTGGAACCACCGATGGCCATATCAACAGCCACGGCATTTTCAAACGCCTTGCGAGTGGCCAACTCACCGGGTCGGGGGCCCTGCCAGGCATTCCGGACGGCCTGCCGGCCTGCTTCAGCGGCGAGCCGTGCATGATTAGCGTCCATTGCTGGAACCGAGGAAGACCCCGGAATTGAAAACCCCATGGTCTCGGCCAGTGCTGTCATCGTGGCAGCCGTTCCCATGGTCATGCAATGCCCGGGAGAACGCGCAATGCCTCCCTCAATCTCACGCCATTGCTCCTCACTGAGGTTTCCGGCCCGCCGCTCATCCCAATATTTCCAGACATCCGCTCCCGAGCCAAGTACCTGGCCATTCCAGTTACCCTTGATCATCGGCCCGGACGGGACATAAACCGCCGGCACTCCGGCCGATATTGCCCCCATCAGCAATGCCGGGGTGGATTTGTCACACCCCCCCAACAGCACCGCCGCATCAACAGGATTGGCGCGGATGATCTCCTCGGACTCCATCGCCAGAAAATTGCGATACAGCATCGAAGTCGGTTTTGTCAGGGTCTCCCCGCAGGACATCACCGGGATTTCCATGGGCAAGCCTCCCTCCTGCAGGACACCCCGCTTGATCGCCTCCACGGTCGTCTTGAAATGCAAGTGACAGGAATTGAGATCCGTCCAGGTATTCAGGATACCGACTACCGGCTTCCCGGCAAAGTCGCTCTCACCCAGACCCGATTGCCTTGCGCGGGAACGATGCCCGAACGCGCGCAGGCTGTCAGGGCCATACCAGCGGTATGAACGGAGTTGTGTAGGGTCTTGGCTGGACATCGGGTCAATAATCGCCACTCAGGCAAGCGCGGTCAATCACAGTAACTAAAGATAGAGGAAATACCCCTCAGGATAACGGTAGCACCCAGGAGGCGACAACCACCACAATCAGGCCGGTAACACCCATCAAAGACATCATTGGGGTCACGGTACGCAATGTCTGGGATTCCTTGAGCCCGGACATCCGGGTAACCACCCAAAATCCCGAGTCATTCATCCAGGGAATGGGCTTTGATCCACACCCGACAGCAAGCGCCAGGTAAACCGGGTGGAACCCAAGGGCCGGGGAAGCTGCAAATGCCGCAGCCACCGGAGCCGCTGTGATCATCGCAACGGTCGCTGATCCCTGGGCGGTGCGGACCAGAGCGGTAATCAGGAAACAGACCGGGAGAGCAAGGGTGGCACTGCCCTGAATAGTACCAATCGCACTGGCAATGTCCGTCTGCTTCAGGACCCCGCCAAAGGCTGCACCCGCTGCCGTGATCAGGACAATAACCGCCCCTGATGAAAGGGCTTCTGATGAGACCCGGCGCAGCCTCTCCTTGTCCCCGGAGCACCTCTTTGCCAAAATGGTAAATGCCACCAACGCGGCAAGACCGAGGGCGAGATTCTTCTCCCCAAGGACTTTCAAGAACTCC
>JAAESJ010000142.1 GCA_024229495.1 Verrucomicrobiaceae bacterium
AGAAAAGCCCGTTACCCCACCTGCTCCGGAACCCGCCGCGGAAGAAAAGCCCGTTACCCCACCTGCTCCGGAACCCGCCGCGGAAGAAAAGCCCGTTACCCCACCTGCTCCGGAACCCGCCGCCGAGCCACAGCCTGATGGATGTCAGGGAGAAGAAGAAAAAACTGCTGCCGAACCTGCCCCGGAAGAAAAGCCAATCACCCCGCCGGTTGCAGAGCCCGCCCCGGAAGAAAAGCCCGTCACCCCGCCGGTTGCAGAGCCCGCCCCGGAAGAAAAGCCCGTCACCCCGCCGGTTGCAGAGCCCGCCCCGGGAGAAAAGCCCGCAACGAAACCTGCAACTCCCCTGCCTCCCGTTACTCCTGTCCTGACCGCGGAGGAAAAAGCAGAACTCAATGAGGAATATTTTGAGTTCATCACCGGCTTTCTGGAAAAAGCGCGCAAGACTGCTCCCTACGAAACGGCTCAGCAAGCGATCACTGATCAAAATGAGCGCATTCTCGCTTTTCTGCAGGATGAGCACCCCCGTGCTCTAGAAAACATCAAGAAAGCAGATGACAACCCTGACGAAGAGGAAAAGAAAAGGATATTGGCCAATTCCAATAGAGCATTGAAGAGGCTAGAGGAAATGCGGGAGAGACTTGCCAAACTCAAGGAAAAAGTGACGGAAAAGCCTGAAGCTCCTGACTTCGCAACCCTCGCCAAGGAATACAGCGAGCAGTCGAAGGATTCAAAAATGCAGGTTACCTACCGCAAACTGGAAGCCTTCAGTGAGCTTGAGGCACCGGAGGAATTGAAGGACAAAGCGCAGGTCATCAGCCGTGTCTTTGCCGACTTGTCCGAGAGCAACCCAATCATCACGCCGAATGACGCAACAGGTCACTGGATCATTCGACTTGTTAAAATTGAGGAACCAAAAACGCTCAGCCTTGAGGAAGCCCGGGAACAGATCAAGGAAACGCTCACAGCAATCCTGGCGCTGGACGCCATTGATGAGAAGCTCAATGCCGCCAGGGAAAAACTGGTGAAATCAACCAAGGACGGTCCAAGCTTCAAGACGGCCGCGGAGTCCCTCGGATTAACCGTGGAAAGGATAGCCTATGACCGCTCGCCTCCAAGTAATCCGAAGATTAACACCAACAAGCTAAGGGATACGGTGAATGAAACTGCCGCCGGGCAGATCAGTCTGCCTCAACATGACTCAGAGAAAGGCGGCCTGCTGGTTTACGTGGCGGAAAAATCACTGAATGACGAGGAAACTGCCGCCCAGCGAAAAAAAGACAGCATCGCAAGGTCCCTGAAAAGTGGTGGCCTGTTCTCACCCAGCTATAAGCTATGGTTATTCCGCTCCTGGCTGAAACAGGCACGCAAGGAAGCAAAGCCAGAACCGATGAATCTGGAAAGCATCCTCAATAGTTAAGGTGCGGCGCTTCGCGCCAAAGTGAACCAAGAGAATGCCCGAAAGCGCAGAATCGCACTTTGACGATGCCTGCGGTGACCTTGCCGTTGGCAACCTTGACTCAGCAATCGAGAAATATCGTCAATCTGTGGCCCTGGACCCGGAGTTCTTCGACGGCTGGCATGCCCTCGGGATGGCTTTGATGAAGCAAGGAAAGCTGCAGGAAGCCATCGGGGCTGGCCTAATGGCCACTGAGTTACATCCCAACGACCTCCTGGCATGGACAGCCCTCTCCCAGATGTATGCAAAGGACGGGAAAATAGCCGAAGCCGAGGCCGCCAAGGCCAATGCCACCGTTCTTTCTATCGGGGGCAAGTTAAAGAAAGAGTAGTCAAGCTAGCCCAACTGTTGTTCAGTATGGCCCGGTAACTTTATTCCACTTATTTAGGCAAAAATCGTCCACTGAAACCACGTTGTATGCGAAGGATTCTCGTCACCTCGGCTCTCCCCTACGCCAACGGGCATATCCATTTAGGGCACCTTGTTGAGTATATCCAGACTGACATCTGGGTGCGCTTCCAGCAACTGCGGGGCAACCGCTGTATCTACCTTTGTGCTGATGATACACACGGCACCGCAATCATGATCCGTGCCGGTCAGGAAAACCGCCCGGAAACCGAGTTGATCGCCGAGATGTCAGAAGCTCACCAAAAGGATTTTGAGGGATTCTCCATTCGCTTCGACCACTATGGAAGCACCAACAGCGAGGCAAACCGCGACACCTGCGCGCAATTCTGGCAGGCACTGCGCAAGGCGGACATGGTGGCGGAGAAAACCATCGAGCAACTCTACGACAAGGAAAAGGGGATCTTCCTTGCAGACCGTATGGTCCGCGGGAGTTGCCCCCACTGCCAGTCGCCGGATCAACCGGGTGATAACTGCTCAAGTTGCGGTGAGACCTATTCCCCCATGGAACTCATCAATGCCGTCAGCACAATCTCCGGGACAACTCCCGAGTCACGCTCCGCTTCGCACCTCTTTGTGCAGATCGAGAAACTCCACGGTTTTCTTGAGGAGTGGACTCAAAGCGGCACACTGCCCAAAGAAAGCGCCAACTACCTGAAAAACTACTTCCTGGATAAGGAACTCAAGGACTGGGATATTTCACGCCCCGCCCCCTATTTCGGCTTCGAGATCCCGGACAGTCCCGGCAACTACTGGTATGTGTGGTTTGATGCACCGATCGGCTACATTGCCACCACGCTCGAGTGGTGTGCCCTCAAGGATGAAAAGCCCGATGAATGGTGGCGTGATCCAAAGACGGAAATCCACCACTTCATTGGCAAGGACATCCAGTATTTCCATACCCTGTTCTGGCCGGCAATGCTGAAGGTTGCCGGTTACTCATTGCCAAAAAGGGTTCACATCCATGGTTTCCTAACTGTCGGCGGCGAAAAGATGGCAAAGAGCAAGGGCACTTTTATTCGCGCCACCACCTACCTCAAGCACCTTGATCCGCAGGCACTGCGCTACTACTACGCGAGCCGCTTATCCAGTAAGGTTGAGGATATCGACCTTAACCTTGAGGACTTCACCACAAAGGTGAACTCTGACCTGGTTGGCAAGGTCATTAACCTGGCCAGCAGAAGCGCCAAGTTTGTCGCCGAAAGCGGCTTGTCGACAACTTATCCGGATGACGGGGGCCTCTTCGCCGCCGCCGCCGCCGAGGGTGAGGCAATCGCAGCGGCCTACGAGGCCGGCGACTACTCTCTGGCCATGCGTCGTATCCTTGAACTTGCAGACAAGGCCAACCCGTATGTCGAGCAGAATGCCCCATGGGAATTG
>JAAESJ010000143.1 GCA_024229495.1 Verrucomicrobiaceae bacterium
ATGAAGAAATATCAGACCTTCAAGATATCTTCGATGCTTCAGATGATGATGGAAATGATCTCCTAGGAATAGACGAGCTTCAGTATTTTATTGATATGCTCATCGAATATGAGGACGAAAATGATGACGGCAGCAGCGGTCCAGGCGACGGTACTGGCAGTGGCTGCGGCGACGGTTCTGGTGATGGTGACCCGAACACTCCTTGTGACGATGATGATGACGGCTCTGGTGGCGGTTCAGGCGACGGCTCTGGTGGCGGTTCAGGCGACGGCTCTGGTGGCGGTTCAGGTGACGGCTCCGGTGATGGCTCTGACGACGATGGCCCTCCTTCTCCCGAAGAGGCCATGGATGACGTAGATACCAATGATGACGGCTACATGAGCTATCAAGAGTTCGAGGACTCCTGGGAGTCCGAAAACCCCGAATTAGATTGGGATGAGGTTACAACTCTGTTCGATGATTGCGACGACGATTACAACGATCTGATCGACATCGACGAGATGCAGTGCTTCGTAGACGGCATCGTAGACATGCTACCTGATGGTGATGATGAGGATCCTGAGCAGATGTTCGGCCATATAGACACGGACGACGACGGCTATGTGAGCATCCAAGACATCATCGATTTCAGCAACGAAAACGAGGCAGGAGACGATTCGGATGATGAGATCGACGAGGAGGAATTGACCAACTGGTTTTCCTGGTGTGATACCGATGGGGACGACTTGCTCAATCTCGATGAATTTACTACCTGTGTTGAGGATGACGACGGTGACGATG
>JAAESJ010000144.1 GCA_024229495.1 Verrucomicrobiaceae bacterium
ACGCACCACCGTGTATCGGATTTTATCCGTGTTGAAACGGTAACGGTAAAACTTCTTGTCCTTCGCCCACCAGTTAGCATCTCTGGAAAGGGTAATCGACACCCCTTTCTTCAGGTCCCCATCCTGCACGGTATAGGCGGCAGTCGTTGGCGGCACGCGCCACTGGTAGCGCTCCTTGTAATCGGGTCCGTATTCCCTGTAGAAGTGGGGAGGACAAGGTGGCACACTCGCTGAATAGGGCAGGTTGGGCTTGGGCTCCGGCAGGGTAATGGCAACGACCTGCTCGCCATAAACAGCCACTCTGGCAAACTGTTCACGCAAGTATTGCTTGAACCAGGGGGTCACAACATTGTCCGAAGCGCGAACATAGACGAACCAGAGGAAATCAATCGCCCTTACTGGGACCCCGTCATTATAACTCGCATCCGGGTCGAGCTTGAAAAACACCGTCTTACCGTCCTCTCCCAGAGCCCATTCACTGGCCACTCCCGGGATCACAGCCCCCGTCTCGGGATGTAGGTCAATCAGGCCGATCTCGATATTGTCATAGAGCTCCCCGCGGAAGGAATTGTTCGACTCTGGCCCAAAGGGGCGGATGGTCGGCGGGAAGGAAGTAATGAAATAGCGGAAACTGCCGCCCTTTCTTGAAGCCGGATCGCCGATCTCCGGCTGGTCCTGACCGCTCTCCCATACCAGGCCATCAGGCAGATCCTTTGCCTCAAGAATCGCCAGGTAATCCCCGAGCTTCTGCCTGGCCTTGAACCTGTTCAGTTCCTTCTGCTTGTCTTTGATTCTCTCCCCGAGAGCTTTCCCTGCCACGGGATCACTGGCCTCTCCGAGTTGCTCCTGCAATTGCCCCAGGGACTCAGAAGCCGCCTCAACCTGGCCTTCAAGCCAATTACTGATGTAAAGGTTATAGCGGGGACGCCAGGACTCAAAATCCGCACCAACGGATGCCTCCTCCGTAGACCGGCGACAGGAGGCAAGGCCCAGAGACGTTATCAGGAGAATGTTCAGGAGAAGGCGCATCGATCTAGCGGTA
>JAAESJ010000145.1 GCA_024229495.1 Verrucomicrobiaceae bacterium
TCCAACAACAAGACCCAGCTTTCAGGAGGCTACAAGATCGACGGTGACCTGGTCACCTTCAATGCGCACGAGCACTCCATTGCAAACAACAACGTGCTCTCCCTTGGGCATGTCACTGACATCGTCAAGCATCCCAGGGTTCCCGATCGCGACCTCTACGTGTTTGACACCAAGACAGACAAGCTGATTGAAACCGTAGACACCATTGGGACCTTGCTCTACGGGCTTGCCATCGATTCAACGGGGCGGGCTTTTATCGCCCAAACTGATGCTCGTAATGACGTCAACGGGCGCTCGGGCACGAAAAAACACGGCTTGAAGGAACTGGGCAACCGCGCATTCCTCAATCAAGTCACAACCGTTAGCTTTACTGGCAATTCCGCAGGTAAACCAAAGCGCATCAATCTTGAGCCACTCCCTCCCGAAAATCCCAAGCCGGGACAGGCACTTGCCACCCCCTTTGGTATCCAGATCAGCAATGATGACTCCACCTTGTTTGTAACTGCAGCCGGGTCGGACAAGATCTTCACCGTTGACACAAAAAGCGGAAACATCCTCGGCCGAGTGAACGTCGGCGCGGTTCCACGTGGCATCGCGCTGGAATCCACAGCCAACAGGAAAGCTTCCCGCGCCTGGGTGTTCAACGCCGTCGACAATAGCGTCTCGCTGGTGAATGCCTCCAACCCCGCCAAGCTTAGTCTTGAAAGCACCATCGCCCTGCAGGATCCCACTCATCCGGCCTTTAAGCGTGGTCGCATCGCCTTCAACAAGGCAGCGGCATCAACCACTCAGACATTCTCCTGTGCCAGCTGCCATCCTGACGGCCACACTGACCAATTGCTGTGGGTTTTACAAACGCCAGTCGTCAGCGGAGGCAACCAGATCATGCCCCGCTCAACGATGCCAATCCGAGGCCTGCGCGACACGGCTCCATTCCATTGGGACGGCATTCCCGGCGACCCTTACGGCGGCATCAACAGCGCAAGTATTCGCCGTCACGTAAAACCAAACAGTGACATCAATTCACCGGAGAGCGCCACCCTGCAACTCATTGACGCGGGCCTGGCTTCGACAATGGCATTGACTGGCACCACGGTGGAAAATGATGAAGGCAAAGGCGGATTGCTATCCGGCAAGGAGCGGGAAGACATGGCCAAGTTCCTGCTCAATGTCACTTATCCCCCTGCCCAGCGGCGAGCCTACACCAACGTGCTCTCGAAAAAGGCACAATCCGGCTTCGACTTATTCCACATCAAGGGAGACAACGACCCCACCAAACCAAGGCCCAATATCTGTGGCAACTGCCACCGGATGCCGTTCTGGGTCAGCACAAACACTCCCGGAACCGGGATGGAAGCCCCTACATGGAGGGGCGCCTATGACCGTTTCCTTATTCTGCCACAGGGGCGGTTAAATATTATTGATTTCGATTTCTATCGTCGCGTCGCCGAGGAGGGAATCCCGGAGGACAAGGTATGGCAATTCTCCTGGGCAGGCCGGCGACGTTTTAACCCGGTGTGGGACATGGTTCTGGAGGGCAGTACAGGGTTCTCCGGTTCCTTCGCCCGACAAATCACCCTTAACAGGGATACTGCCGAGGATGATTTAACCGAGGATCTACTGAACGCCTTGGAGTCCGCATCCATTGATGGCGGCATTGTGCTGCAGGTTAACGGTGTTTTCACCAATGGGACAAAGGCAACCCCAGCGGAACTTCAGTTTGATAACGGGAATTACGTGGAGACTTCCGGAGAGCGCCGGCCAATCACCCGCCCCCGTCTGGTTTCACTTGCATCGGAAGGCAGGTTTATTGGCACCTTTACCGCGCGTCACGGCAAAAACGCCGACTACGACCACCCGCAACCCGCGCTCTGGACACTGGGTTCCATTGAGAAACAGAGAGGCCCCCAAAAATTCCCAGTGATCTTCGAGCCCAACCAGACCATGACCGTTAGTGGCCGGCATATCCGAAAGGGAGCCAACCTCATCGTTGACGGGAAAAAAGCACCTGGAACTGTCAATCTGGGTGATAAGGAAACAATATTCATCAAACTGGAAACCCTGCCCTCCGCCGGAATGCACTTCCTGCAAATACAGAATCCAAACGGATTATTCAGCAACGATTTCATCTTCCATGTCTCTGCAGGTGGCAAGGAATCCGCAGCCATTAACGATGCCGCCAACCCGGAACGAATCCGCAACGCGCTTGGAGAAGCCATTGCAGCAGGCAACCTGAAGGAAACCAGGAAACTGGTAGCCATAGGAGCGCCGGTCAACGCCATCCGCAAGGAAGGCGGATCGATACCACTGAGCACCGCCGCCTTTCATGGACACCTTGAAATTGCCAAATACCTCATCAGCAGAGGTGCCCGTGTCTCTGCAGCAAATGCCGACGGAAATACTCCCCTGCACATCGCCGCCTTTCTGTGCCGCACCGAGGTCACTGAACTGCTCCTCAGCAAGGGGGCATCGGTCATCAAGAAGAATGGCCGTGGCGAGAGCCCCATTGACGTGGTTTCCTCTCCCTGGAACGATGACCTGAAAGGCTTCTACACTGCCCTTAATGACGGCTCGAATCTGGGACTAGACACCGGAAAGATCCGCCAGGATCGCACGGAGATGGCCAGCCTACTCAAAAAACACGCAACGACACTCAAGCAATAGAGTGCTGAGTCCGGTCTACACAAATCTGTAATCGGACAAGAACCACCCAGGGTGCAACAAGTCCGTTCGCATTCGCGATTCAGGAGCCTGAAGCCTGAAACTCCACCAGCGACTTGACGAGCATTTGGCTGTCGAAGGACAACTTTGAAAGCGGGCACCGGAAAGTTTTCCCCTTACTGCGCATGGTCACCACTGCGCCATCAAAGCTCACCAACCTTGCCGAGATCGACTTACCTGAGGCATTGGTCAGCTTATGGGTATCAAAGTTACGGAAAAGCATTTGCTTGCCAACTTCCCCTGACCGGGTCTGCCCCGATCCCGCAGTGGCTTGCGCAGCTGCAGCTAAGGCGGGGTTTTTAATGCCCAGTCCCCAGTTCCTGGCAGGACGGTTGAACAATGCCGCGTTCTCAAGATCACTTTTCACTGCCGCAGAGGATATTGTCGGCTTGGCATTAATGCGCGGGCGATCCCTATAGGTGAAACGAATACCTCCGCTGGGACTGGCGCATCCAACTGAAGCGCTGCTGACGCGTCATCCACCTTCAGCGGGCATCATCCATCCCTGCAGGCAGGAGCAGACAACAAAAAGAAATGGCAGCAGTCTTGTCACTTCTTGAAATTTAACGCTTTAATGAACAATATGGCAAGTAGAATGAGCCACTGCCCTTTTTGATGCCGGCCACGGCTAACCCTCATAAGCCGGAAAGCACCGCCATCCATTGAAAATAAGGACCTCATATTGTATTTATATCCATTCGTTATGAGAATCTTATTTCATTGCACCTTGCCCTTCCTCCTTGGCATTTGCGCGTGGCATCCCAACTGCGCTGCCAATGAAGCCCTTGCTTCCTGGCCCGGGCTGCTGGGTCCTAATCGCGATGGTGAGGTAAAGGGCTTCACCGCACCCGGAAACTGGCCGGGAAAACTCGACAAGATCTGGCAACTGAAGGTCGGTGCCGGATACGGCTCTCCGGTTTTCGCGGACAACGTTGTCTACCTGCACACCCGTCTGGGTGGATACGAGGTGGTTCGCTGCCTTGAGTTGCAGAGCGGCAGGGAAAAATGGCAAAAGTCCTACGCGGTTCCCTTCCGCATGGGAATGGGTGGTGAGCGGCACGGCAAGGGGCCCAAGTCCTGTCCAGTGCTATCGGGTGGCAGGCTCTTTACCCTGAGTATTACCGGCATCCTCTCCGCATGGGATGCGCTGACCGGTGAAATGCTATGGCGCAGGGACTACAGCACTGAGTTTAAGAAAAACCACCCCTACTGGGGAGTGTCATCCTCACCCATTGTTGAAGGCAAAAAACTCATCGTCCACCTCGGCAACGACGGGAAAGGCACATTGCTTGCACTGGATGTGCGCACCGGCAAGGAGATCTGGAGGCAGGGCAAGGATGGAGCCTCCTACTCCTCGCCCCTCATTGTTGAAATCATGGGCACCCGCCAAGTGATACAATGGAACCATGAGAACCTGGTTGGCGTTTCGATTGACACCGGCCGCCTGTTGTGGAGTCACCACGCACCGCACCGCACCCACAACCAGAACATGCCGACCCCGGTCTTCCATGAGGGACGCATCCTGCTCGGTGGCGAGAACCGCGGCATCCAGTGCCTTGAGCCAAGGCGGACAGGCGACAGTTGGTCGGTGAAAAAACTCTGGTATCAGGAAAAAGTGGCCCTCGACATGAGCACTGCAGTGATCAATGGCGGCCTGCTCTTCGGCATGTCACACTACAAGTCGGGGCAACTCTTCTGCCTTGAGCCGAAAGACGGGGAGATTCTCTGGCTGAGCCCGGGAAGGGTCGGCAACAACGTCGCCTTCCTGTCCGTCCCGGGA
>JAAESJ010000146.1 GCA_024229495.1 Verrucomicrobiaceae bacterium
CTGGAGGGGAAACACCCCCCTCTTGATGACCCACCTGAAACTGCATCTATTGATACTCGTTGCAAGCTCACCCTTCGCGTTATTGGCTGAGGACTCTGAAGTCGATACAACGGCTGAAATTGCCGTGATGGAGGAAATGCCCGATGAGTTCGACCCGGTCACTGCCACAAGCGGGACACTACCCTCGCCTGTTGCCGATCCAAGATCACCTTCACCGGTGCCAAAGTCGGGGTTATTCTATGTCCTGCCGATCATCGGCCTATGGATGATCCTGCGCAAGCGCAGTCATCACGGCAACCCCCGCTAATCTGTTGCCCGGCTCAATTGACTTTACTCTTCCAGGCCTTAACTTAAAAAGTCAGATCATATCGGTAAATCATGATTGCGGCCTATCCACAGCATCTCAATAATCACAGGCTTTTCCTGCTCGGCAAGCTGTTGAGTAGACTGCCCTTGCTAGGCCTGTAGGCCGGGCGATCCTTTCTTTACCAGTGCCCACACCTATAGCTCGAAGGGTGCACTGCGCCCACAAAAAATCCCGTCTTCCTCTCATAAACAAAGAACACCATGAAGCCGAAAAGCCTTAAAAAATACTGTCCGTTCCCGCCGGTTGACCTGCCGGACCGGAAATGGCCGAATGAATGCATTACTGCAACCCCCATCTGGTGCAGTGTAGACCTGCGCGACGGCAACCAGGCACTCGCCGTGCCGATGAATGTCACGCAAAAACTCCAGCTTTTCGAATTACTGGTCGAAATCGGCTTCACACAAATCGAGATCGGCTTCCCTTCAGCCTCGCAAACCGAGTTCGATTTTGTCCGCAAACTTGTCGAGGACGGACTCATCCCGGAACAGGTGCAGTTACAGTGCCTTGTCCAAGCACGTGAACACCTTATCAAGCGCACCTTTGAAGCCATCGAGGGCGTGCCAAAAGCCATCATCCACCTCTACAACTCAACCTCACCCCTGCAACGACGTATCACTTTTGGGGGCGCAAGCCGTGAACAGATCAAGAACATGGCGGTTGAGGGAGCAACCCTTATAAGACAAATGGCTGCCGAGGTGCCGAACACGGAGATTGATCTTGAGTATTCACCGGAGAGTTTTTCTGATACCGAGCTGGAATTCGCCCTTGATGTCTGCCACGGAGTCATGGACGTCTGGCAACCTTCGGAGGAAAAGCCGATAATCCTCAACCTCCCGGCAACCGTGGAATGGACGACCCCGAATATACATGCTGATCAAATCGAGTGGTTCTGCCGCAATGTCCAACACCGAAAATCTGTCCACGTAAGCCTTCATACCCATAATGACAGGGGGACGGGGACGGCCGCCACCGAGTTGGGTCTGCTCGCCGGAGCCGACCGGGTAGAAGGCACGCTTTTCGGTAACGGCGAGCGCACAGGCAACTTGGATATAGCCACTGTAGCTCTCAATATGAACAGTCACGGGATTGATACCGGGCTGGATTTTTCGGACCTTCCCGGCGCTCGTGAAATTTACGAAAAGTGCACTCAGATGCTCGTTCCTGAACGACATCCATATGCCGGAGATCTGGTATTCACCGCTTTTTCCGGCAGTCATCAGGACGCCATTAAAAAAGGCATGGATTTAAGGCAGGGCGAACATCAGTCCTGGGAGGTGCCTTACCTAACCATTGACCCTGCAGATATAGGTCGAACCTATGAAGCGATAATCCGCATCAACAGCCAGAGTGGCAAAGGCGGAGTGGCTTATGTGCTCGATCGGGAATACGGGTTTGACTTGCCCAAGGCGATGCAGCCTCAAGTCGGAGCCCGCATCTATTCGCTGGCCGACAAGCTCGGTCGGGAATTATCCAACGAGGAAATTCGCCAAGCGTTCCTTGACGAATTCGTCAACGTTGAAAGCAAGCTCGGCCTGCTGGATTATGAAATCGATCATCAAGATGTAGACCCGGGGCACGTGCGCTGTCGCGCAAAGATACAGCAAGATGGGCAACCCCTTGAAGCCACAGGTGTCGGCAATGGACCAATCAACTCCTTTGTAAATGCACTTGAAGGTCTTGGCCTGAAGGACTTCAAGCTAAGTGACTACCGTTCACATGCTATCTGTCATGGATCAGATGCTGATTCCGCTGCCTATATCCTGCTCGAGAAAGAGGGCCATGCCGGCATCTGGGGTTGTGGCGTCGATCCGTCTATCGAGCTAGCCGGCGTAAAGGCACTGGTTAGCGCATGGAACCTTTTGCAGCAAAAAGGCTAGGAAGCGCCTATCCTCCCTGCGGATATTCAACTTCTTGCAGGTAAAGCCCTGCAGCTGGCGCACAATATTGACACTTGCCGCCTTCCGGATGCGCCAGCAGCTCGCCAATCCAGGCAAGGCTCTCACGGCCTTCTGAAACACGAACTGCTCCTCCAACGAGCAACCTGACCATCTTGTAGAGAAAGCCATTGCCCGAAAAAGTAATCACGATCCTCTCGGGATAATCCTCCACGTCCGCAGAAGTAATAACCCGGATCATGTCATGCTGATCGCTGTCCCCGGAACGATTTGCGGCAAAAGCACTGAAATCATGCTCACCACGATAAAGCTCACAGGCATCGCGCAAGACTTCCAGATCCAGTAAGCCCGGGTGATGCCAAACGCGACCGCAACGCAAAGGGTGTAATACCCGGCCGCAATCAATCTCGTAACGATAGGTTTTTCCTAAAGCACTAAAGCGCGCATGAAAGCTCTGCCCGGCCATTTCTGTGCCGAGAATACGCACTGAGGAGGGCAGGACGGAGTTCAGGGCACGCTGCCAATCATCTACACCCATGCGGTTGTTCTCCGGCACATCAAAATGGGCGACCTGCCCAAGCGCATGTACCCCGGTATCAGTGCGCCCTGAACCGTGGATCCGCACCCCTTCACCGGCAATCCCGGCGATAGCCCGCTCAATTTGATCCTGCACCGTCTTGCCACAAGGCTGGCTTTGCCAGCCATTAAAGGCAGCGCCGTCATAGGCAAGCAGGAGTCGTATTCGATTCATCACGACCGGTATTTCTCAAACTGCTCCGGCAATCGGGCAGGGCGACCTTCGGGCATTTGCACCATCGCCAGTTCCTGACGGGACATTACCAACCGGTTCCCGTCAGAATCACGGTGAATTTCAAAGCCGCAGCAGAACCTCGCCTTGCCCACATCCTCCAGCCAACCATGGACAGTGAGTTTATCGCCCAGTAGCGCAGGCTTGAGGTAATCAATCTCCGTCCGGGTCACCACAGCATAGAGGCCGCTCTCTGACATTTCTTTCAGGCTCAATCCAAGTTTGGCACCAAGAAGGGTTCGCGCCTTCTCCACAAAGCGTAAATAGGCAATATTGTGTACCACTCCACCGGCATCAGTGTCATAAAACATGACCTCCTCATAAGTCTTGCAATCAGGATTCTGTGCCATATTGACAATGAATCTATATCCGGGTAACCGTCCCCGCCACCCTGTATGTTCACACCGCGCAAAGCCAATGATGTCAGGAGTTTCCTCTTCGTCGGCAAAAGCACTATAGTTAACCCCTATGTTTGAAGTCCGTGAAAAGCCGCAAATGGTGGAAAACGCCCTGCTGATCGGGGTGTTTCTTGACAAGGCGGAAGCCGAGGAGGCGGCCAGCCTGCTCGAGGAATTAAGGGATCTGGTGGAAACCCTCGATATAGGCATTGCCAAAGCCCAACTCATCAAGGTTCGCGAGCATTATCCTTCCCACATGATGGGCAAGGGTAAAATGGCCGAGGTAATCAGCGAAGCAAAAGAACTGGGATGTGATTGTATCATTTTCGACAACGAGCTTTCACCGCGCCAGCAACGCAACTGGGAACAGGAAGCCAACCTCCTCGTCATCGATCGGCAGGAAATAATCCTGGATATATTCTCGATGCGGGCGCAGACAAAGGAGGCAAGGTTACAGGTGCAGTTGGCCCGCATGCAGTATGCGCTACCCCGTATGGCACGGATGTGGGGACACCTCGACCGGCAGGGCGGTGGTTCTGGTGGAGGGAAGGGTGGCGCCGGAGCGGCGCGTGGCGAAGGAGAAAAACAAATTGAGATTGACCGTCGGCTTGCAAACAAACGCATCGAGAAACTCAAGGCGGAACTCTCAACGGTAAGGAAGCAAAGAGCTACCCAGCGCAAGGACCGCATGCGTGCGCCTCTGCCGCATGCGGCGATCGTGGGCTATACCAACGCCGGCAAGTCATCACTTTTGAATAAACTCACCAGCAGCAAGGTGCTGGCAGAAGACAAGCTCTTTGCCACTCTGGATACAACCACGCGAAAACTAGAAATGGCAGACGGGCAGACACTGTTGTTGACCGACACTGTTGGTTTTGTCAGGCGCCTTCCGCACGGACTTGTTGAGAGCTTCAAAGCCACCCTCGAAGAGGCGGTTCTGGCAGATTTCCTCGTGCATGTCGTCGACGCAAGCTCACCAAATATACAAGAACATTATCAAACAACCCTTGATGTTCTCAAAGAACTGGGCGCTGATGAAAAGCGCATGATCCTAGCCATCAACAAAAGTGACCTGGTCGATATTGACCGGCAGCATGAACTGGTCGCTCATTTCGAGGAAAGCATCCTTATTTCAGCCGAAAAAGGAGCCGGTCTGGACATTTTGTTGGAAAAAATGGGGGATATGCTGCTCGGCAATATCGTCCGTAACACCCTCCAAATCCCTCAAACAAGGCAGGATTTAGTGGCTCTTCTACACCGTGAGGGGAAAATTATCTCCCGTGACTATGAGGGAAACGATGTAATTCTTAATGCCACCTATCCAAAACGCTTCCTTGCGAATTTTGCAGAATTCGTTATGGCTGAAAAAAAGCAAAATTAACTCACGAGCAATTTAGGTAACGCTAATCCATCCTGATGAAGAAAATCTGGTCCAAGCTAGAAGGTGAACTTACTGCCAAGGCAGGTTCTATTATTGAGTCACTCAACCTCGGTGCTGAAGAATCCGAAATAGAGGAACTTGAGGAAAATATCGGTCAAGAACTGCCTACGGATTACCGCGATTTCCTGCTTGCACACAACGGCCAAAGTCAGGAAAGCAATCCCGGATTTTTTGACATGTTCAGCCTGATGCCCCTGGAACTTGTGCAAGAATCATGGGCAGAGCTCGAAAACCTTCGTGATGATGCCGGTGAAGAAAATGCATGCCCCGGAGACTGGTTGCCTTTTGCCGAGGACGGCAGCGGTGACCTGCTATGCGTTGAACTTGAGAGCGGAGCAGTCAGTAAATTTATCAATGACGACAGCAATGAGGCCATCGCTGACTCCTTTGAGGAATGGCTTACGGACATCTATGCCACATTGATCAATGCCGAGTTCACATTTGATCCGTCAAGTGGGTGCGGAATCGAGCCAAAGGTTCAAGTGGAGGAAGAAGAAGAGGAGGGGGCAACTTCGACCAACGATGAAGATGATGTCGTCATGGATGAAGGTAATGATGATGATGATGGAAATTCCCAGACTTACACTTTCACGGCTAAGGTAATCGAGATTTTCGAGGGTGAGGAAAAAATGGGGGCTGTTCCCTGGGGGGATGTAACGCGTGTGCGCGTGTCATCATATGCAGGAGAACCACTGGTGTCGCTTAACCTTCCGGAGGGCAATGACCCAGAGGAAATCGAGCTGTCAACCCACATCCCAAATGCAAAGGACCTCTACAAGTACCTCGGGAAACTGAAGGGCTGGGATTCGGACGTTTTTCAGGAAGCTCTGGCAGGTGCCGGCGGGGATGACGATGAGACCGTCGTCTGGCAGCGATAAAGACAATTGGTTCCCGGTCTGCTAACCGGACGCGCATTTACAGAGGGATACCTTCCTCGCAGCACTAAAGCTTCTTCCTCGCAGCACTGCGGGCATCCTCATATGCTGTCTTGGCCGCTGCGTGCTTCTCTTCGATGCGTTGGGGTATTTCGCCATTGCGACCAACCTTGCGCCTGGCAGCCGCATGGTCCTCAATCTCCTTCAGGTAATCCTCAGAAACCTCAACCATGAGGGCGGCATCCGGGTGAACCTTCGCTTCCACTTTTCGCACTTGAGTCACTAGATCGCGCATATACTTGCGCGAATCACGATCATTGAGCTTGTCTAGGTGGGTGCTTTTGGCCAAGGCAATCCGGCTGTCCAGATAAGAGATACAACGTTCCAGCGAATAGGTCTTGGCCACCTTCTTGGTACGCATCCTCGCATAGGCAAAAGCGGTATTGTTACCCTTGCTAGAGCGCCCGGCGGCCACAATACGAGCCCATACCTGTGGATTGGAAAGCATGCGGATTGACCTCTCGCGCAGCACCTTCTGCGCCGCAGAAAGCTCAACAATCGGCTTACCCTTGCCCGTACCTGATGCAATGGCACGAATTAATTCCAGAGCCTCCTCCAGTCCGGTGCATGATAAAACTTGGACACTGTTTAGGGTCATCCAGTCCTCATCCAAAATAAAGTCGTCCAAGGTGCCGGCGGGAACCTGGCCGGTAATCAGATACATGCTGTTTTTCACTGCTGCCTTGGGTGCACCAAAGGCACTGCGGATTTTGGGCTTCTCCTCCTTTTCCTGAGGTGGCAACGCAGCCTTCGCGACTAATTCCACTGCCTCCACATAGGATGCGTCAGCTCTGGCCTTGTCACCTGATCTCATTATCTTGCCTGTTCGGTTCATACCCCCGAACAACACCACATTTTCTGGGATCTCAATGCCGGCGAGCAGGCACTCAATGAGGACTGCCGCGGCAAAATTCGGTGGAGCACTGTCTGCCTGCACTTCATCGATAATAAAATGCACTGTCTTATCGCGGGGCCAGCCCAGAGACTTATATTTTTTCGGCAGGTATGTCATAGCCGCAATCATCGGCTTGTTATCGAGTTTTGGTTTCAGCTCAAAGGTGGCCTGCATCGGCCCGGAATCCTTCTTGTCGATAATCTCGGCCGTCACCTCGGTGACCACCATCGTGGGGGGACCGCCGGTAAACATCGGCAATACCACCTTCACCGAAAGGGCATCCCCTTCAGGTTGCATGTCCTCCTCACCAGGGCTTACCGGAAAAATAGCGCCCGGCGAAGCTGGCTCATATTCCTTTTTCTCTTCGGTTCCTGGAGGTTTACCCGCTGGGGCCTTGGGCAATTTTTCAGGGCTGTCGGCAATTTGATTCGGCTTGGTTAGGCTGATCTGTAAAAACCCGTCATCCTTGACAAGCTTGCCACGCACAAAAACAACCTTGCCGACCTTCTCCTCGATCCCCCATTTATCCGAGGCATCAAAGTCATCCGGCTCAATCAGCAGCCGGAACCCACTACCCGCAAAATAAATGCGCAGGGTTGCCGTGGCAGGCGAAAGATTGGAGTCACGCACCTTGCCGGTAACGATCACGTTTTTACCAATTACAGCGGTTAATGCCGCATCATTGGTAACGTCAATAGGGGTTTGCTTCTGGGCGTCCTGACAAATGCCATACATGCCGAAGATGAGGAAGCTAAAGAGACTGATTACTAGGGATTTCATCGGGATTCAGGAGTAATAAGGAAAAATACCATATCCTTCCAACAAGTTGCTAGCCAAATACATCTTCACCAAAAATGGCCTTTGCGGCCTGGGCAACATCCTTGTCGCCACGACCGGAGAAATTACAGATAATAAGGCCGTCCTCGCCAAGCTTAGGGGCAAGTTTGCGCACCCCCGCAAGTCCATGGGCAGTCTCAAGAGCGGGGATAATCCCCTCAATTAATGACACCTCTTGGAAAGCCTCTAGAGCCTCGGAATCCGTCGCGTAAGAATACTCGGTTCGCCCAATCTCCTTGAGGTAAGCATGCTCAGGACCAACCGCAGCGTAATCCAAACCTGCAGAAACGGAATGAGTCAGTTCAATCTGTCCATCCTCATCAGCCAGTAACCAGGTTTTTGTGCCCTGCAAAACACCGAGCTTTCCTCCCTCGAAGCGCGCGGCATGTTCGCCGCGCTGGATGCCCCGGCCACCAGCCTCTACCCCAAGCATCTTTACGGACTCGTCATCGAGAAAGGGGTGGAATAATCCAATGGCGTTGCTGCCGCCACCAACACAGGCCACCAGATAATCGGGCAGCCGTTCTTCACGTTCAAGGATTTGTCGCCGGGCCTCCTCTCCAATAACCCGGTGGAAATCACGCACCATCATCGGATAGGGATGTGACCCCAGGGCTGATCCCAAAATGTAGTGAGTGGTAGACACATTGGTAACCCAATCCCGCATCGCCTCGTTTACAGCCTCCTTAAGGGTGCGCTGACCCGCGGTGACCGCCCGCACATCAGCGCCAAGAAAACGCATGCGTGCAACGTTTAATGCCTGGCGTTCCATGTCCACTTCACCCATGTAAATCACGCACTTGAATCCAAACCGTGCACAGACTGTCGCCGTGGCAACACCATGCTGGCCGGCGCCGGTCTCGGCAATAATGCGATCCTTTCCGAGACGCTTTGCCAGAAGGATCTGGCCCATGGCATTATTAATCTTATGCGCACCGGTATGCAGTAAATCCTCACGCTTAAGGTAAATCCGAGCACCGCCCAGTTTCTCACTCCATCGTTGGGCAAATGTCAATGGCGTTGGCCGCCCCACATATTCCCGCAATAGCGTATCAAGCTCATTGCTAAACAAAGGGTCCTCCTTGGCCTTCTCATACTCAAGGGTAAGCTCCTGAAGGGCCGCCATAAGCGTTTCCGGGACGAACATGCCGCCATAAGTGCCGAAATGCCCCAGGGCATCAGGCAATGGATGATGGGTGCTATCACTCATTTTGCGAACGCAATTCTAAGCGATTTAAGCCACAGTATCAAATTTGCTAAGTTTTGTTTATGATCGTGACGATCGCAGCCTTGGGAGCTAGGATGGAAGCCATGAATCATCAGCTTTTTACTTATGTGTCAGGGGTCATCATTATGCTGCTGGGCGTCGGAGCGACAGCAGGGGCCCAGGAATGGACTCAATTCCGGGGTCCTGGAGCCTCGGGCCTATCTGAGGCAAAAGGGGTGCCAGCGAAAATCAGCCGAGAGAACATCAAGTGGTCAACGGAACTGCCCGGCACCGGACATTCCTCACCGGTCCTCTGGGGTGATACTATTTTCCTGACCGCCACTGATGGGGATGCCGGAGGAATCCGATATATCATGGCTCTCGATGCCAAAACCGGTAACGAGAAATGGCGTAATGAGCAAACTTTCGACATCTATAAACAGCACCGCTTTAATGATTTCTCATCATCAACCCCCTGCTGTAATAGCAAAAGTGTATTTGTTACCTGGACTTCTCCAAAGGGCGTTGAAGTCATTGCTCTGGATCATTCCGGGAAGCAGCAATGGAAAAAGGTGCTCGGTAAGTTCTATGCCAAGCACGGCAGCTCCGCCTCGCCGGTGCTTGCAGGGGGAACATTGGTAATTGGCAGCCATGGTGAAAACGGGGCAAGCTTCATTGTTGGCCTTGATCCGGAAAGCGGAAAGGTGAAGTGGAACATGAAAAGAGATTCCAATGACAAGGGTGCCTACAGTACGCCCGTGACACGCCGGGCTAATGATGGCGCGCTGGAATTGGTTTTCAGCAGCACCTCTCACGGCATCACTGCTTTGGATCCAACAACTGGCACGATCCGCTGGGAACACGATGCCGGATTCTCTCAAAGGTGCGTTGGTGGCCCAGTGATCTCCGGAAACACCATTTTTGTTTCAGCGGGTTCAGGACAGGGCGGAAAGGAATCCGCAGTAATCAACGTCAACAACGGCAAACCTAAAATTGCCTGGGAAGCCGGGCTCAAGGGGTTGCCATATGTCCCTACCGGCTTTTCCTTCAAGGGGCTGATGTTCCTGCTTAATGATGGCGGGATCATGACATGCCGGCGCGCTCATGATGGTAAAATTCTCTGGCAGGAGCGGGTGGTTGGCCCGCCTTACAGCTCGCCGGTTTGTGTAAACGACAAGATTTACTGCTGTAGCAAGGAAGGAGATCTCAATGTCCTGCTTGCCAGCGACAAGCTGGAACCCGTCAGTTCATTTAAATTCCCTGAGGGAATCTACGCCACCCCCGCAGTGGTCGGGGGAAAAATCTTTATCCGAACCTTCTCAAGGCTTTATTGTATCGGGGAATAACCGAGACCTGTAAGCCCTCTGCTAACGACCCGGCGCAATGCCGCCAGCTCAAAAATGCAATCCCAGCTCAGCTCTGCGATTGTAACTGCGCCCCTTTGGGTTATCGCTGCCGTCATTACGTTTGTTTGACTTCCAGGGCTCCGCCTCGCCCAATCCCGTCGTAATCACTTGGTTTTCAGGAACCCCGAAGGCGCTTATCTGCTGTTTCACCGCTGCCGCGCGGGCAGCAGATAAACGAACATTGTAATTTTCGCTGCCCAGCGCATCGGCGTGGCCGACGATGCTTAGGGTTTTGCTAACATCCGTCTTGAGAATTCCGGCAAGAATTTCGATCTGCCGTTTCGCCCTGGGCAACAGCTCAGCATTATCGTATTCAAAATAAAGAACCAACATATCCCCTGACCCGGGCCTGGACTTGATCGGGGTGTAGGGCACTTTGCCGGCCTCCGAAGCGGCAATATAAGTGTCGAGCAGCTTGCCGAAGTTGATTTCCGTGATTTGCCATTTGCCATCCTTTTCTGCACGTTTCATCACCAGGCCAAATTCGGAAGGCTGCCCCAGCTTATTAGACTCAACATGTGCAATAACCCACGCCTTCTGCTCGTTTAAAGCCGTGGCCACAAGGGGTTTGCGTTGGCGAAGACTGATTTCACCCTCCTCAAATACAATGCACAAACCCGCTATTTTTTCTTCAGCAACGCTCTCCGGGTCACAGGCTCCCAGCGCGGCTTCATAATCCAGTCGCCTAATGGCCGTGATAAAACCATCCGCCATCATGAGGGCATCCTCCTCGGTCCTGACATTCTCGGTAATGGAGTTCGGGACAGAAGCAACGAGGGCGTCAATGGCAGGAGGATAGTGAATCTTTTTCACCGACCACTCTATTTCTCCTCGCTCGTTGACCCTCTTCACCAAATCAATAAAAATGCGCTCGGGAGGAGCCTCCGGCTGCGTTACACTGCCGCGCTTGCGCACCGGCAGAACCCAGCGCACAACATCCCCGATAATGCCGACCTCGGCAGGGACATGGTCCGCCGCAAGCTCGTAACCTGCATCACCGAAGATCGCGCCAAGAGCAGCAGCACTGCCCCCAGCATTGCTGCCAAGTAGTTCTTCAGCTCCCGCAAAATCGCCAGCAGCAACCCGCTTGGCAATTTCTTCGACAAGTTGTCCTGGCCCAGATTCCACTGCCGGGGCTTCCGGAACAACAGGCACCGGGGGATTGGCCGGCGAAGGAGGAACAACCGGGTCTGGAATAACAACCACGTTTTCCGTTGGCTCGACATCACTTCCTGTGCGGACACTCGGATCATCAAGTTGCTTGCCTGCATTTTCAGGAACCTCTGCAGCAGGGTCCACCTTGAGGGCAGGGCGTGTCACCAGGAAAAAAATAGCAACGCTGATTATCACGGCAGCCATGACCGCCAGAGTAGCAGCAAGTCCGGAACCTCTTTGTGATCCACGAGTCTCCATGATGAGCTAGCTTAAACAAACTGCGCACCTTTTCAGCTATAAAACGCGAGAAACTTGGGATTTGCTCCCCCGGCACCCTTGGTTACCAGCTAATATCAGCAATAACAGGACCAATAAAGACCCTCATTCGGCACATCAGGCCTGCAAATCCTGCCGGGGGGCACCCTTTACCACAAAAGAATCCAAGCAAGGCTCGACAAAAACCAAGTGCCTTCAGTGCCGTTTGCCCTTCGCCAGAAACCACTTACCAGGCTAAATTCTCATCAAATGTGAACCGCTTTACCGTGCACTGCCCCGACCGCCTCGTGAACCATTTCACTAAGTGTAGGATGCGCATGAATCGTGTTCTCGATATCCTCAAAGGTCAGTTCCGCTGAGATCGCAACGCCGAGCTCAGCGATTAACTCCGTGGCCTCTACACCGATAATATGTGCTCCCAGAATCTCACCATGCGGCTCGGCGACAATTAACTTGATGAACCCCTCGGTCTCGCCAATTGCCTGAGCCTTGCCACTGGCCTGATATGGAAATTGCCCGACCTTGAATTCAAGGCCCTGATCCTCAGCCATTTGCTCAGTAAGTCCCACACTTGCCACCTGCGGCTGACAATAGGTACATCCGGGGAAAGTGCCGACTTTGCGCGGAGCAGCGTCAGTGAACAGGCCTTCAACACACTGGGTCGCCTCAAAGCTGGCAACATGCGCCAACCAGGGGGGACCAATAATATCCCCTGCGGCAAATACGCCGGACACACTGGTTTGATAACGTTCATCAGTAACTATATATCCGCGATCCAGCTCTGGATTGATTCCTGCTGGCAATACCGGCGTCACTCCGATT
This sequence comes from Verrucomicrobiaceae bacterium, assembly GCA_024229495.1. Taxonomy (GTDB): domain Bacteria; phylum Verrucomicrobiota; class Verrucomicrobiia; order Verrucomicrobiales; family DEV007; genus CACIUL01. Next base: position 12,443 of record JAAESJ010000146.1, read on the forward strand.
GCAACCAGAGCAACCTCGGCGCTAAGCTCTTCTGTCGCCCCGCTTTCACCCTCAATGGTTATCTTCACACTCTCCCCGGAATCCTGCGTGGAGATGACCTTGGTGGAAGTGAGGACATTGATTCCCTGCTTCTTGAAGTTGCGCTCCAGCAGGTTGCTGATGTCCCTGTCCTCCACCGGCAGGATATTAGGCATCATCTCGACCAGCGTCACCTTGGTGCCGAAGGCATTGAAAAAATAGGCAAACTCTGCACCGATTGCACCAGCTCCTATAATGATGATGTCTCTTGGCTGGCGCTCCATGACCATCGCATCACTGCTGCCAATGACAGAACGCCCATTCATCGGCAAGTCGGGAAACTCGCGGGTCTTGCAGCCGGTTGCGATCAGAATATTCTCTGCCTCCAGGATCTGGCTGCCGCCGTTGGAATCCGTAACTTCAACCTTTCCTGCTTCCGGGATCGAGCCGGTGCCGAGTACATAATCCACCTTGTTCTTCTTGAACAGAAACTCGATGCCACCCGCAAGGCGGTCTGAAACCTTGCGGCTGCGACCAATGATCTTGCTCCAGTCAAAGGAGAGATTATCAAAGGCAAATCCAAATTCTTCGGCATGATTCTGCATCAGGCGGTATAACTCGGCATTGCGCAGCAATGCCTTTGTCGGGATACATCCCCAGTTCAGGCAGGTACCACCGGCGCGTTCCCTCTCAACGCAAGCAACGGTTTTACCAAGTTGCGCGGCACGCAACGCTCCAACGTATCCCGCCGGTCCGCCACCAATTACAATTAGATCGTATTTCGACATGATTTGCTGTGTCACTGTTTCCGTAGCTTCGGCAAGAGTTATTTCAACCCGGAACTGCAAAGATACGCATCACTTTTGGGCGTTAATGGCTAAAATGCCGCCATTCCCGGTATCTTGACCTTCGCAATCAAGCTTGGCCGAACGGTGGTTATTTTTCGTTGTCATGAACTCCCGCGGGCCGTTAGGATTGATCAGGTGGGTGCACAGGCCCCTGTTGCCAGCAGGCTTTACCCAGCCACTGAGGCGCTGAATGTCTGCGCAAAATACCCCGAAACGGAAAAGCTCATTCAATATCCTTTTGCCCATTGAAATCGGAATTTCTCCTGGCTCCAGAAATTGCCTACCTGAATCACGGTTCATTCGGAGCATGCCCAAGTTCGGTTTTTGCTGCATGCCAGCGTTACCAGCGTGAACTCGAACTTGAGCCGGTCAGCTTCCTGCAACGTTATTTCCCGGAGAAGATTCACCTGGCAAGAGTCAACCTTGCCCGCTTCCTGAATTGTGAAGCCGACCAGCTCGCTTTTGTCCGCAATGCAACCTACGGCATGAATCTGGTTGCTGGATCATTGCCCATTGGGAGCGGCGACACCGTGCTGACAACCGATCACGAATATGGCGCTGTCGACCGAATGTGGCAGACGGTCTGTAGAGAAACCGGCGCCAAGCTCAAACGTGTCCAGATACCCCTGCCGGTTCCCTGTGCGCAGGATCTCGTCGATGCCGTGTCCGAAAACCTGGATCCCTCTGTTCGTGTCCTGACCTTCTCGCACATCACCTCGGCCTCCTCAATGCGCTTTCCTGCTGAAGAACTTGTTGGTTTAGCCGCCAATGCCGGGATAATATCCGTCATCGATGGCGCCCATGCCCCTGGTCAATTGCCCCTGGAGGTAGGAAAGTTGAATGCCGACTTTTATGTCGGCAATTGCCACAAATGGCTGCTCTCGCCCAAGGGAGCCGCCTTTGTCCATGTGGCCAGCAAGTGGGCCGACCATATACGACCGCCAGTCGTTAGCTGGGGAAACATTTCGAAAGGTTCAACCGCCCTGCTTCTCGAGAATGAATGGCAGGGCACTGCCGATATCTCGGCAACCCTTGCCGTCAGTGATGCCATTGCCTTCCTTGAAAAACACCACTGGTTTGATGAGGTCATTCCCGACTGCACCCGTTTGCTCAGCTCGGCAACCTCCTCCCTGCTTGAAATCACCGGCCAACATGACATCTACGGGAGCGCAGAGCTCCGGGCTCCGCAAATGGCTTCTTTTTTACTTCCGGAAGGAGATTGCTCCACCCTGCACTCACGTCTCTTTGAGGAATATCAGGTGGAATTGCCGGTGTTCACTGCGCCGCAGGGCAATTTATTCCGGGTATCCCTGCAGGCATATAACACGGAGGAGGACATCACCCGCCTTGTCGCCAGCCTCGGAGATCTCCTTGATAATCCCTAACAGCTCTCAAGGTAATTGACCAACAGGCGAACCCCCACGCCCGTTCCGGCACGACCACCCTGATAATCACGGTCACTGGCACCCCAGGCACTCCCCGCAATATCGATATGCGCCCAGGGAATATCATCGACAAAATAGGAAAGAAACGCGCCCCCGGTACAGGAACCCGCACCTGTTTCAGGACCGCTGATGTTTCGCAGGTCTCCCACGGACCCCTTCATCTCCTGCTTGTGGAATGGCAGGATTGGCAGGGGCCAAACCTGTTCGCCGGTTGACTCGCCGCAGGCAACCAGCTCATCAAGCAAGTTCCTGCTGTTGCCCATTACCCCACTCAACTCATGACCCAAGGCGACCACCACCGCCCCGGTAAGGGTTGCCAGGTCAATCATCGCGTCCGGCTTGATTTTCTTGGCGGCATAAGCAAGTGCATCGGCAAGGATCAACCTGCCTTCTGCATCCGTGTTGAGCACCTCGATGGTCAGACCATTACAGGCCTTGACCAGATCCCCGGGTTTGTTGGCCTTGCCATCGGGAAGATTTTCCGAGGCGGGCACCAGGCCGTGCACTTCTGCATCCGGGTGCAATTCCGCCAATGCATGAAAAACGCCCAGCACGGCGGCACCCCCGGACATGTCATATTTCATCTCGTGCATCTTCGCCGGGGACTTGAGGCTGATACCGCCGGAATCAAAGGTCAGGCCCTTGCCAACCAGGCAGATTTTTTTTCCGGGCTTGCCGGAAGGCCTGTAGACGAGGTGAATCAAGTAGGCGGGCTCCGAGGAACCCCGGGAAACAGACAATAGTGAACCCATCGACATGCGCGCCATTGCTTTCTCGTCATGTACTCTGCAGGAAATCCTCGGAGAAGCTGATGCCAGCCTGCGTGCTTCACGCACCAGATCACGAGGTCTCATCAGGTTGGCCGGAGTGTCCTGCAAGCGCCGGGCCAGCAGGTTGGCATCAGCAATGGCATGTCCACGGCGAACACCTGCATTGAACAACTTCTCTGCATAGAGGGAAATGCGCTTCAATCCCGCGGGTTGGGAAGTGCTTTTAAACTCAGAGAGTCGATATGAGCCCATTATCAAGCCCTCGGCAAGGGCCTGCCCAAATTCAGTCGCCCGCCGCCCGCATGACAAGTTAACCCAAGCCGACGCTGATCGGCATCCGGTCTCCTGTGCCTTTTTAACCGCAATGGCAGCACTACGCCGAAGTAATTCCCCGCTAATAGCCCTGCCTTTACCGAGGCCAAGTAGCAAAACGCGTTTAGCTGCCCCCTTTAGCGCGTCGGTGATATGCACTTCACCCTCCCTCCCGGTAAAGGACTCAATGGCATTGGCCGGGATACTGACACCCTTGGGTAATTTAACTTTCCTGCCTTCCTCACCAAAAATGATCAGTAAGTCAGTCCGGGTAAAAGGTGAGCTGGGCGTCTTGGTGGTGATTTTGATCGACATTATGAAATGATATTATGCCTAACCCCGGAGAAAAAGGAAGCTATCCTTCCCTGCAATTCCAACCCGTCTTGAAAGGCATTGATGCTTTCCGGTTCACATGTTCTAATCACGGCTTTCCGATACTTAAACTCGCATGAATATCCGCCCAATTGCCCATCTGGCCTGCCTCGCTCTCCTCCACTCTGCTGCATTCGGGCAATCAATTTTCACCGGCTCCGGAAACTGGCTTGATGACGGGTTCTGGGATCTGGGCATTCCCGGTGACGGGTCAACAGCCACGGTAAACGGTGAATGCAGTATCAATGAGAATACCGTTGCCGCACAGGCATTAAACCCCGGCAGGGTTAACATTGGCGATGCGGCAAGTGGAAAATTAACCGTAACCGGCGGAACGCTCTCCGGCGCACACGGCGGCGCTGCAGGTATCTGGGTCGGTCTCAACGGCGGAAACGGTACGCTGGATGTGGGCCGGGGTGCGACATACCGATCGCAGGGCGCCAACATGCGCCTTGTCGTGGGTGACGACTTCGGGGGCAGCGGCACAGTCATCGTGTCCGGAGAACTGCAAATCTACAAGTTCATGGAGATCATCAACGGGACCCTGCAAATGATGCCTAATGGCATCTGCAATAAATTTAACAGCAACAATCCCTCCGTGGTCGGGCCAAACGGCACGCTCTCCTATATCATTGACGGTCCTGATGTGGGTACTATCTCACGCTCCAATACGACCGGGTTGCAGCTCAGTCTCGATCCGTTGGCCAACCTTGAAATCACCCTCAGCGGCGACTTTGCGATGAATGACTCCTGGGCAATACTCAACTACACGGCGCTCACAGGACAGTTCGCCCAGGGTATCTCATTGGTGAACCAGCAAGGGTATTCGTTCAATATTGATTACGGTTCAGGCTTCAACGACGAAGTCCGCGTGACCCTTGTCTCCGATGAGGACCGCCCAAGAATTGACTCTTTCACCGCCAATCCGGATTCCCTCTCGCAGGGACAGGCCAGCAGCCTGTCATGGACGGCAGGCAACTTTGAAACATTAACGCTGAACCCGGGCGCAAGGGATGTAAGCACCCTGGCCACAATCGACGTCACGCCCGGCCAGACAACGACCTATACACTGAGTGCTGAACTCGACGGTGTCGTGGTAACCCGGGAGGCAACAGTGGTTGTCGACGAGTTGCCGGTCATCAACAGCTTCACTGTCTCTGATGAGCTGATCGCGCCGTCTGAAACAACAACACTGGCATGGAACGTCTCCGGGGCTGACACGATCGTCATTACCCCGCTGCCTGAGGCAGTTGCTGCCAGCGGAACCGCGGTAATCTCGCCGGCCGAAACAACCCGGTATATACTTACCGCTGCCAATGGTAGCGGTTCTGTGGATGCCGGCCTTCTGGTAACCGTTGACGCCATTGACTCGGCACTGGTAAACCGCTTTGACCCGGCCCTGCCGGGACAAACAGGCGGCGCGTTGCTTGATAGCGTAGGCACCACCAATATTGACATGACCGGCGGCTTGCTGGTCACCGAAATCACCACACCAAACACCGTGTTTACTGCCGCCATGGACCGCATAAACCAGGCGGCCAATACCGGAGGGGATGCAGGAGATGGATTCCCTGTGATGCCGGCCACCTTTGAAATATGGGTCAGCATCGCCTCGCTCGATGAGCGGCCACAGGTGATTTTCGAGACCGGTTCCCCCGGCAACGGCACCAGCCTGCTCATTAACCAAAACAATATCCGTCTGCTGCACAGCACCGATGGTGCCACCACTATTGATATCTCACTGCCCGCCTCACAACTTAACATCACCGCGGACGCGATACAGATTGCCGCGACTCTGGATTCCGTAAATGGACGTGCCAGCCTCTTCGCCAAGGGCGCCGGCGGTGGCGCCACAAGCGCTGGGGCAGACGGCAGCTTGGGAGCCTCGGACGCACGTGCCAGCCTCTTTGTATGGTCCGGCTTCGGCGGCGCAGCCGCAGGGGTGCTTGGCGGCGCAGCTGCAAGCATTCCCGGAGATCTAACCTCACTGAAGGGCAGTATCCACCTGCTGAACATCTATGATCGTGCACTCAGTGCTGCCGAAGTGCAGGAAACCTTTAAGCGCAAGATCGTGGAAGTCCCTAATGGAGATAGCGATCTCGACGGACTACCTGATTTCTGGGAACTGGCATTCTTCCCTGACATCGGGGGTCAAAACGCAACCGACAATGGCGACGGGGACGGGCTGGACAACGCCGCAGAACTCATTGCCGGCACCGACCCCACCAAAGCCGACACTGATGGTGACACCCTTTCTGATGATGTCGAGCTGGCCTCCGTGCCCGCAACCGACCCCAATAATGCTGATACTGACGGGGATTTATTGACGGACGGCGAAGAAATCAATGGCAACCCGGCCAGTAATCCAACCCTGGCGGATTCCGATGAAGATGGCTTTTGGGACGTATTTGAGGTCGAGGCCGGCTCCGACCCGGGAGATGCGACCAGCCTGCCGGGTGCCGATACCGTTGCCTTGCCCACCGACTCCCGCCACGTTGCCGAAAGTTTTACCTCCATGGAATCCCTGTTCCCGGGAGCGGATACCGAGGACGCCAGTTTCCGCCTTTGGGCCGACTTCTCGGAGAAAACCGACGGTCAGCGTGAAGTGCTCTTCGAGACCGGGGGCGCAACAGTGGGTCTCTCCCTAGTCTATGAGGCAGGCAGTGAGCTTGTCCTTCGTGCTGCCGGTGACGGCGGCAACACCGTTGCCACAATCCGTCATGCCCTGTCGGCCTCCGACCTTGCTGGAGGGCCACTGGAGATCATCTTCAGTTACCAGGTAGAGGATGAAGATTTTCTATCCAAAATCTTCCTCTTTGTTGATGGTGTCGAGGCGGGCAGTGAATCCGCTGCGCTCGGCGGGGACTGGACCGGCAGCAACGGGGCCGCCTTCGGGGCTGCCAGTACAAACCTGGCGGCTGCCGGAGCAAATGAACCGCTAACAGGCATTGCTCCGGCAAATGTCTCGATCGACTTCCGCAAGGGCCTGGCATTTTACCGCGGAGCACTCTTCAATGGCAGCGGCCCCGGCAGTGTGCCTTTTGAAATTATCTCCATCACCCGAAATACGGCGACCAATATTGAGATTACCTGGAACACACAGCCCGGGGTCACATACGCAGTTGACCGCTCCTTGAGCCAAAACACCACCGATTGGCAGGAGATGGATGATGGAACCATCGGTGCCGGCACTCCGGCCAGCTTCAGTGACAACAATGTGCCTCCCGAAGCAAGGATCGTCCTTTACCGGGTGCGAGTCCTTGAGTAAAAGGCGGGATTACGCGGGGCCTGTGCCCCGCGCCTTGCCAGGCCTTTCAATGCCCAGTTGCTCAAGGATCGCATGCAGATTCTCACCGCGGGCAACGCGGGTGCGTTTTCCATCCTCACCGACACGCACTGCCCGGAAATACCCATAACGCATATTATGTTGCTCAATTTCAAACCTGCCCCGGCCAATTCCCCGCAACACCTCGACAGACAATACCTTATTCCACCACACACTTCCTTCCCCAACCGGCATGACAATATTGAGCTTGGTTTTGCCCGGGATCCGGACTCCTGTCCTGTATAGCTCCAGGGAAGCAATGGGCTCAGCAAGCCCCGAATAGTCAATATGGATCCCTATTCCCTTATGTGCATGGGAACATGACACACGGCGGTTTTCAAAAACAGCATGGTCGTCAAATCCGACCTGGCCCCCGGCGGGAATTTCGCTCATGAAATTAAAAGCTGCACTGTGAACTGTGTCACGCAGGGGGGAATGATAATTGATAATCCTCATGCCTTTGGGTAATGCTGATCTGTCAGTCAGGGTGGTATCCCGGGTCATCGCGGATCCTAGAAAATAAACCCCTTGGAGGTTCCTGAGCGGCAGGTCAATATCCTCCAGCGCCCCCATAATAACCCTTGAACCCACACTGAAACCGACCAGGACATAGGGATCTTGTCCCGCTTCCAGTTTATCAATAATTTCCCTCCTGAACCGCCCGGCCTCCTTGTCAGCCCGTTTCTGTGAACTGCGCCAGGAGGCGCCGGCGCGCAGAGGATCCACCTTGATCGAGTCCCACCGGTAATTCACAACCCGGGACCGATTATTGGTCGTAGCGATAAATTCGCGGATGTTGTCACAAAACTGCGGCGATTGCTTCTCTCCACCGAAGCCATGGATGTAGACAAAGGTAATCATCCCATCATCAGCTCGTCCAGCAGGCTGGGCATTGGAAAACTGAATGCCGCAACAGGACAGGGTCAGCAACACGGCCACAGATAATGCTTCTAAACGGGGAGCGTTCATGTCGATGAGCTTAAGTCGCCAAGGGAATAACCGGGAAATTCATAATTTAATTTGTATCATTGTTTAAATCAATGTTCTGCATCACACAACCGACCATCGACCAAGGGTATCCACCGGAGTGTCTTATCCCGCAATAAAGGATCATTGGGCACGTGCCCTCATTTACCCTCTTTTCCGCCAACCCCGAGAGCGACCAACCTGCCCTTTGCATTACGGGTATATATTGCGCCGTTTGCCAGGACCGGCACGGTCCAGCAACGCCCACTGTTAACCTGCGCGCGTGCCAGGGCATCGAACCCGGCGGAAGAAGCCTTCGATATGACCAGTTCTCCACGCTCGGTTAAAACCATCAAACGCTTACCCGCAGCACTCACCGTGCCGCATCCAAATCCCTGCTGCTTCCACTTTACCTCCCCGGTGTCAAATTTCATGCACACAAGGTGTTTCTTGCCAATGCCGTGGGTATTTCCGCTAATCCCATAGAGATGCCCGTCAATCAACACGCAATTGGCCATGTGGTTACTAATGGCCTTGTTGATATATATCTCCTTGAAAGATTCACCGTTAAATTCAAAAAGCCCGCAGCCCCGGCCATATCCGGTTGAAATGAATATCTTATCCCCAATGACAATCGGAGTGGTGGCATTGGTGCTGAAGCGCGTCTTCCATTCCTGTATTGCGATTGTCTTTCCGCTCGCGACTTCAAGCACGACCAATCCCTCGGTTTTCAACGTCACCAGCAGCTTCCGGCCCTTGTGAGTAAAAATAACCGGGGTTGCGTAGGCCGGCTTGAAGCGCTCACTCTTCCAGAGAATTTCCCCGCTCTGCCGATGATAGGCAATGGTGTGCGCCGCCTCAATAATGAGCGCATCCCCTGAAATGAGTGGTGAGCCGGCAAATCCCCATTCGGCAGGCTTGTTCATTGCAGAATCAGCAAGCACATCCCGCCCCCAGATCTTTTTGCCGCTCGCAGCCACGTAACAATTCAATTTGCCATCCTTGCCGAAAGTATAGACGCTCTGCCCATGGACTGTTGGTGTTGCTGCCGGACCGCCCTCATGCAGGTTCGGCAACAGGCGGGCCGGGTAGCTGTCCGACCATATTGTCTTGCCACTCTTGACATCCAGGCAATAGACGGTCTCCTCCCCGCCTGACTTCCTGCCATCATGCCCAAGGGTGTATACCCGGCCGCCGGCAACTGCAACCCCTGCGAAACCTGTCCCAACCTCCATCTTCCAGAGAATATTTTCTATCCTGTCAGGATCCCAATCAGTTTCCTCAGAAATCCCGTTGAAGCCCGGACCCCGCCAATTCGGCCAATCCGCAGCATGCAGGGGGACAACACAAAGGCAAAAAGGCAAAAATAACTTCCATATCATCGAGCTAGATTAGCGCATTAGGCGCACTTGACCACTGCTGATCCTGCAGCCCCCCCATCAAAATTTTCAATTGCAGATCGCCCGTGGCAAACGGCTATGTTAACTTCTCACCACTGTGGCCATTGAAGAGTTAGCTATCAGCTTCGAGAACAAGCCTCTTCCGGCAAGGGCCTCCGCCTACCTGACAGAGGCCAACCGGCGAATTGATCGCCTTTTTGAAAGCGGGCGCAACAAGCGCATGCCCCGGTTCATACCCAGTGATGCAATAGCAATCTATAACGCTCTTGATGTCATAACGCGGGAGGACCTCCCCCTTGGCAGGGCCTACTGCGAATGGGGAAGTGGCTACGGTATTGGCTCATGCTTTGCCGCGCTGCTTGGTTACGAAGCCTACGGCGTCGAGATTGAGCCGGAACTGGTCAAGGCGTCAGTGGAACTGGCCAATGATTTTGAAATCCCAATCCAAATCATTAATGGTGACTATATGCCTGAGGGATTCGAGTGTGGCGACGGCATTGGTGGTGCGGAACTTGTCAAACCGGAGCAACAGGCATTCGGATATGGGAATTTTGATGAAATTGCCCGTTATGAAGGAATGGATCACGGGCTGGATGAGGTGGATCTCTTCTTCATTTACCCTTGGCCCGGGGAGCAGGAATTCTTTCAGGAATTCTTCCACGCCGTGGCCGGCGATGGAGCAATCCTTTTGGCCTACTACGGTGAAAACGATCTCTGTGCTTACCGCAAAACCGCGGCAAGCTTCGACTAGGCAGCCGGCCGGGCAGTAAAGACCACTTTATATTGGCGGGCTTTATTGCCCTCACCCGGGTTGGGCACAAGGATAAAGTCGTCGGTAATGACAGGATTTAATGCGCTGCCTTCAACTATCCTGATGTCCTTCAGCCTTTGCGGAAAATAGGCCACTATAGGACGTCCGCCTCGCTGACTGCCATTGGTATTGACCGGCTTAAAGGACCTGTTCCCCCAACTTGGCTTGATCAGTAAAGTATATTTTCCCTCTTCCTGTTGGAGTTGCTGTGTATATGCGCAGTTACCTGCAGCAAGCCGGGCATCCCAAGCGGGGTCGCCGTAAAAAACAACCGCATCACGGTCAAAAAGCAGTCCTACGCCATCCTGTGCATTCAATCCTGCAACCTTGGCTGCCGGAGTGCCTTTGATTTTCGGTCGCATTTTCCCGGCATCGTTGGGGTCATCAAGAGCCATGCGTGCGATTTCCGGAAAGCAGGTCTCAAGCCGGTGAATCAGGGCATGCTGGTTGGCAAAATAGGCTTCCGAAAAACTGTATCTCCCGGGTTGCTCCACAAAATAGTCCAGGCATCCCCAACCCGCATATCCATACCAGGTTGGCACGGTATAACCAAGCATCTGGCGCACCCCGGCACTTTTCAGCCAAGCCAGCGCCATGGCATCCTGGCCATCAATGTGACCCATCAGACAATTTCCAATTGGCATATAAACCTTCGGATTGGGTGAGTGGATATCGATGCGTCTGCCCTTGGTATCAACACCAAAAAGTCCGCCATCAGCACACTTGAAAAAACCGTTTCGATACTTAAATCCGATCTGCCAGCCGCGCTCTGTAGCGTGCCCTGAAGTGACGAATAATTGCGCTTTATATTGCGTCAGAGTCGCTGCAAGCGCTCCTGTCGTATCAGCAGGAACAGTTGTCTCTACCGGAGATCCCCCGGGTTTTTTTCTTACCATCCTCCCTTTTTGTAACTCACAATACCAGATTCCTTCGCGACACTGCTCCAAAGCCACCTCTGTTCCTGAAGCCACCCGCTCAATCACCAGCGGATTCTGTGTCGAGGCTATACTTTCCGCATTGGATGCATCATAGCCGGTAAGGATACCCCATAGCGTATCTGCATATGGATCACCATCCAGCATCCGGGTCATTTGGTGAATCTGGCAAACAAACTCCCGGGTCACTTCATCGTGTCGAGCCACAAAGCAAGTATAGCGCGGATGCGCTGCACGTAATTGGGCCAGCGCAGCACTTGGTTGGCCGTCCGGGAAAACCACCCTCTCCCGGGCATTGTGTCTGGCAGCAAGCCGGGCAATCACCTTTGCCCACCCTGGATCATCCGCAGTAGACTGCGAGCTTACAACCACGTATGAGCCTGGCGCGGCAATTGCCTGAAACGCATAGCTAAAAAAGAAAAGAAGGCACCATTTCATAACCTTTACCCTTACCCGGCTGGCGGGTTTGTTCAATTGCTGCTCGCCAAACACGTTAACTTGATAAACCGCCCTATCTGACAATCTCAAGGTCTATGGCAGCTTCCCTTGTATCAAGCAGCAGGTGCCGGTCTGTGGATCGAGCTGAAGCTCGAATGCGAAGCTTCTCGGAACTCTGGCCGGATAGCACGGTTAGTGGCAATCTTGCTCCTTGCTTATAACCAGCAGAGAACGTAAGCGGAAAAGCTGTTGCGCTGTGCAGGGGATCAGAACCATCAATGGTCCACACAACCTCTATGAAATCTTTATGGAGCAGACTGGCAGGCAATGTTGCAATATTGGTAATGGTCAGGAGAGGAAACAGCATCCCTCGTCCTTTACCTACCCGCAGCGCCTCTGCGGGCAGTTGCAGGACCGGAGCTTTTAACTCGAGATTTATCGCCAGGGGTTCCAAAACATATCGTGCCGCAACAGGCCGACTGTCAGCCCATCGGTCCCGGTTGACACTGCCACAATAGGCAAGAATCTCAGACCCTGGCGCCACGCGAATCGCCTTACCCTTATATGCTTTCCAGGAAGCCCCATCAATGCTGTAGTGAATTCTCCGCTCACCGGCGTGGTTGGGATCCCTTAAGTGAATGCTTAAGGTTTCAAATTCAGATACACTGAATTTTCCCGGCGGCGGATCAAAGCTTGGAGGAAGCAGAGAAGGCCCGGCCATCTTTAGCTTCTCGCCCTTACTGCCACCAGCCCGCCTCAACTCCCCGGAAATGGGTTGCTCATTGCTGCCTTTGGGCTGCCTTTGGGCTTGCCCCGAACCGGCCGTTGTGCCGCGCCCGGTCAAACCGGGTGTCCTCAGGGGAGCCGCGTTCTGGCGCCGGGCAAATCGAGTCACAATCTGAACCTTGGACGGCGCAACGCCCCGCCAGACCTGAAACTGCTCACTGGCCACGTTCCAGTAGGCCCATTTTGCACTCTGAGGCGGTTGGGTCGCAATAACAGGTAACATCCGGTGGCCAGAATTTTTGCCAAGCATCGTGATGCCAAAATCACCCTGCGCCATAGCCAAGCGCACCATCACCCGCTGCGCATTATCCCGTTCACTGAACCATCCTCCGGCCCTTTTGTAGCGCATGACAATTTCGTTAAGCGTTTCCACATCAGCTACCAAGTGCTGGTCATCCATCTGCCCCCCGCCAAAAACACGCGGTTGCACGGAGCCTAGAAGCCCTGCAACGATGATCAAAGCGAACAGTCGACGTGACGTTCTCGAGGAACGCCCTAGGATGCACCCGTCACTTTCAAGTATGCCACAAGCAATCGCCATAATCAGGCTAGCAATTAGAATGTGGCAATTATGAACCGCAACTTCTATTATTAAATTTGCGCCTACTTTCTGTATTTTTTCTCAATTTTGAGGCATTCGCGCTCCCCTATAATCGTTTTCCTGCCAATTATCGCACGCCGCTCGCATTGGATGCCGAACCCGTTCCC
>JAAESJ010000147.1 GCA_024229495.1 Verrucomicrobiaceae bacterium
CCTGACGCTCCTGACGCTCCTTGCGTAACCTGAGTTGCCCGCAAGCAGCCTCGATATCGTGCCCTTTCTCGCGACGCAGTGTGGCATGGATTCTCCTCGAGGTCAGGGTCTTCAGGAAATCTTCCTGCGTGGATTCACTTGGACGGTTCCACTCCAGACCGTCGACCTTGTTATAGGGGATAAGGTTAATCTTTGCATTCAGTGATGATGCCAGCGAGGCGAGCAATCTTGCCTGCTCCCTAGAGTCATTGATGTTCTCAATGAGGATATACTCGAAGGTTATCTTTTGTTTCTTTTTTGAATTGTAATAGCGCAGGGAATCCAGCAACTCATTGATCGGATATTTTTTGTTTACCGGCATGATTGCTTCACGCACTTCGTCACTGGCACCATGCAGGGATACGGCAAGTCTAACCTGGAGGGGTTGATCAGCGAATTCCCTGATCTGCGGAGCCAGACCACTGGTGGACACCGTCATGTGACGGGCGCCGATGCCAATTCCCCATGGGGCATTAATGATGGAAATGGCTTTTAGGAGATTTTCAAGGTTAGCCATAGGTTCGCCCATCCCCATAAAGACGACATTGTTGATTTTTTTTTCAGATTGCCTGCTGACGGCAAGGATTTGCCCGGTGATTTCTCCGGCGGTGAGATTTCTTGTGAACCCGTCAAGGCCGCTGGCGCAGAACTTGCATCCATAGGCGCAGCCCACCTGGCTGGAGACGCATAACGTATAGCGGTCGGACTTTTCCCCATAGAGAGCCGGGGAAGCCGGGATGAGGACAGTCTCGATGTAGCGACCATCATGCAACTTGAAGAGATATTTGTGGGTGGTGTCTCCTGAACGGGTGCCTTCAACGGAACGCAACGGGTTAATGATGAAGTATTCAGAGAGTTTCTCCCGCAACTTGGCAGGGAGGTTTGTCATGGCCTCAAACTCCATAGCGCCCTTGGCGTATATCCAGTCAAGAATCTGTGCAGTGCGGTAACCAGGTTCTCCAAGCTCTAGTAAGCGGGTTTCCACCTCATGACTATGGAGGCCGGTAATGGCTGTGGGGTGGATCATCGGCGAGCAATCTACCATATTTACAGCGTCAATGCTCTTGGCATTGCAAGAAGTCAGGGATAGCGCACAATGTGTGATGCGAATATTGTGCTTATTGCTGTTTTTCCTGAGCTTCACGGGTTTCGTTGAGGGGGCCGAAAAGCCGAATTTTCTGTTCATTATGGCTGATGATTGCACCTTTCGTGATATTGGGTGCTATGGAGGGCAGGCAAAGACTCCCCATATCGACAAACTCGCCTCTGAGGGCCTTCAGTTTGAGCGTTGTTTCCAGGCCGCACCCATGTGCTCGCCGACCCGGCATAATCTTTATACCGGGCTTTACCCGGTGAAGAGCGGAGCATATCCCAACCATACCTTTGCCAAGGAGGGTACCAAGAGTGTGGTTCACTACCTCAAACGGCTCGGATACAGGGTTGCCCTGAGTGGCAAGACACATATTAAGCCGAAGGAGGTATTCCCTTTCGAGTATTCCTCGAAGGGCAACAATCCCGACCTTGAGGAGGTTGACCGGCTGTTTGGCGAGTGTAGCAGGGAGAAGACACCGTTTTGCTTGTTTGCCTGTTCTAATGAGCCGCACTCGCCATGGAATAAGGGTGATGTTTCCCGGTATGATGCGGACAAGGTGAAACTCCCCCCGTATTATGTTGATACTCCGGAGACGCGTGATGCCTTCGTTCGTTACTTGGCCGAGATCAGTTATTATGATTGGCAGGTCGGTGAATTGCTTAAGCGTCTGGATAAGCACGGGTTGGCCGGCAACACCATGGTGATGGTTGTCAGTGAGCAGGGGAATGCATTGCCGTTTGCGAAGTGGACCTGTTATGAGAACGGGGTGCAGAGTGCGATGATTGTGCGTTGGCCGGGGAAGGTGAAGGAGGGGACGACTACAGCAGCGATGGTGGAATACGTGGATGTGCTACCTACATTTATAGGTGCTGCCGGCGGAAAGTCGGTTCCAGCGCTTGACGGCAGGAGTTTCCTGCCAGTCATCAAGGGGAAGGCCGACCGGCATAAGGACTATGTTTATGCCGAGATGACAACCCGAGGGATCATTAACGGGTCGGATACCTTTGGAATACGCTCAGTGCGCGGTGAGCGTTACAAGTATATCCTGAACTTCACCCCGAAGATTGAGTTCCGCAACGCCTGCACGAAGTCCAAGGAATTTCAAAGCTGGGTTGCTAAGGCTGAGGCAGGGGACAAGGATGCTGCTGACAAGGTGCGTCGCTACAGGCACCGGAAAGGAGTTGAGGTTTATGACCTGAAAAACGACCCCTATGAATGGCATAACCTCGCCGGTAAACCGGAGATGTATGAGATAGAGACTGGATTGCGCGCAAAACTGGATGCGTGGATGCTTGCCCAGGGTGACAAGGGGCAGGCGACCGAGGTTGCTGCCCGTGAGCGTCAGGGTGGGGGAAGAAAAAAGAAAGGCAAGCGAGCCGGAAAGAAGGACAAGGAGGTGGGCTCATGATCCGGAAAATCAGCTTGATTCTCATCGGAATTGCAGCGGTTGCTACGACAGCGATATCGATAGCGAAACCTGGCAAGAAGAAACCGTCTGTTTTCAGCTGGGTGAATATTCCGGAGCAACTCCCCGGGAGATGTCAGCATCAGGTATTCCGTAGCGCGTCACTTGACGTTGACATCGGGTATTGCATTTACCTGCCTCCCGGCTATGGGAAGAAGGTTAATATAAAGAGGCGTTACCCGGTGGTATATCACTTGCATGGTGGACGACCCGGCAGTGAGGCGAAGAGTGTGAAGTTGGCGAGATTTGTCGATATCGGGATAAAGGGGGAAAAGATTAAGCCGGTCATCTACGTGTTCGCTAATGGGGGACCGGTGAGCTGGTATAATATGCCGGGGAATAAAAAGGCGCAGGGTGAGGACGTGTTTGTTAAGGAGTTAATTCCTCATATTGATCGTGCATATCGTAGCGATGCCAATCGGGGAGGGCGTGCAATCGAGGGATTTTCTCAGGGGGGACGCGGTACAAGCCGTATTATGTTCAAGTATCCAGAGTTGTTTTGCTCTGCAGCACCGGGTGGTTCCGGTTATGGACCGGAAAAGAAGATCCAGCAGAGCAATGGGGAGGAGAGCAAGGCGTTGAAATTCACCCCGGGGGATGATGCGTGGTCGCTGGCAAAAAAATATGCGAATCGAAAGCAGCGACCGGTATTTCCTATTTTGATCTGGTGTGGTGACAAGGGGTTCAACTACGAAACCAACCTTGAGTATCTAGAATATCTGAACAATGAGCTCAAGGTGGAAGCCGGCCAGTTGATTGCTCCAGGCATTGCCCACAGCGCGAGCCAGATCTATGAGAAGCATGGGATTAAGCTCATGCAATTTCATCAGCGGAATTTTTCCCATTGAAACAGAGGTCGCCTGAGCTGAATCCGGTGATGAGAAAGGACAGGGGCTTGCCCTGAGAGGATTGGAGTATCAGCGTTTAAGAACCAGGATTCTTCCCTAAACGTTTCAGACCATCCTGTAGAACTCTTCCCACCCTTTGCGCGGCGAGATGGAGAGGCGGGCATTGGCCATTTTGTCGTTGGTGATCTGCTTGGTCTTGGGATCGAACTCGAGGTCACGGTTGAAGTATTGGGCGATACAGCCCAGCGTGAGCACCTGGGTGAGCACTCCACCCACGCTGAATGGTGACCATGTCTTGCCATTGCCCAGGCAGGACTGTACGAAAGACTCGGCATGATTTTCGCGAATATTTTCCGTTTTTACATCGAGTTCCTTTGATTTTGCATAAGGTAGCAGACGGGAGCTGCCGCCATGGGAGTTTCGCTGCACCATGTAGTCCTCTCCTCCGACCTTGAACAGTGTTCCTGCTCCCCCCAGTCTTGGTGCCTTCTCCGGGGTGTCCCAGTATTCCTTGGCTACCGGAGCCTGACAATCCGCACCATCCTTCCAGTTCAGGGTCAGTGCCGGATGTTTTCCGCGGGCGGGAAACTTGAATTGCATGTGGGAGTTGAGCGGGAAGATCACCCGGTTGTGATCATCCATGCGCTGGGCCTTGATTTCTGTGGGTAGGCCAAGATCGAGATAGTGGTGCACCATGTCGATGATATGGCAACCCCAGTCACCAAGCATTCCTGACCCGTAAGGGTGGAAACCACGCCACTCGAAAGTATGATACATGCGGCTGAAAGGATGGCTTTCGGCCGGACCGGTCCACAGGTCCCAGTCCATTCCCTTCGGTTTAGGTTCCTCTTTCGGCCAGTCGTGAATCCGCTTGTCCTTTTGCATGAAGAAACAACTCGGACTTTTCCATGCGTCGACCTGGGTGACATTCTTGATAATGCCGCGCTTCACCCATTCACGGAACTGGTTGGATGCACTGCCGGTATGTCCCTGGTTACCCATCTGGGTGACCACACCGAATTTTTTCTCCGCCTTCATTAGCAGTTCAGCCTCCTGGAAGGAATGGGTGAGCGGCTTTTCCACATAAACGTGCTTGCCCATGGACATAGCGAGAATGGTGGCGCAGAAGTGTGAGTGGTCAGGAACGATTACGCTGACTGCGTCAATATCCTTGCCGGATTTATCCATCATCTCCCGGAAGTCTGCATATTGTTTCACCCCGGGCCAGCGTTTGAGGTTTTTCTCAACATTGCGCGCAGAGTAGTCCACGTCTGCGAATGCCACCGGTTGTGCATTACCCTTTCCGCAGAGGGCGGGGATGACGCCACCAGCCCTGCCGCCGACGCCGACGCAACCAAGGTTGATACGCTTGCTCGGTGGCTGGGGATCACCCTCAGCTCTGGCGCCGGTGGCGAGGTAGGAGGGGAGAAAAGTGAATCCCAGGGCCTGGGAGGTTTTCTTGAGCGCAGCGCGGCGTTTTATTTTCATAAAGTATTTTCCTGCAGGTTGTAAATGCCAGTCTAGTAAGGTTGGATAGCTTGATCAAGAATGAACCGTGAGTAAGAGGTGGAAGATCCTTTTTGTTGTGAACATGAGGGAGGGCGTGTGAGTAGAGAGTTGCCTTCTCCCCAGAGGTTATTGCTTAAAGGTTCGGCGTTTCTGTCGATTGATTAAACCTGCGAAGATCCGGTGTCGGGGACTACAGAGGAAGGCCAAGGCGAAGATTGCCCCAAGGGTAGGATGATGGTCGATCCCGGGTTGAAGTTGAGATGGTCGGGATGACTGGATTCGAACCAGCGACCTCGTCGTCCCGAACGACGCGCGCTACCAAGCTGCGCCACATCCCGTGCTTTGCGAATTGAGAGGGTGGCTATTATGCGCAAATTACGGCCGTGAGCAAGGCAAGAAATTCCTCTGGCGGGCATTACCGGCCAAATTGCAGGCATAGCAGGGTTAATCCCCTGCAAATATTATGGGGATGGTGAAGGTGATGGCTGGGAGACGGTTATCCTTCCTTCATTTTTATTAACCTTGTGGCTTGTTGATGCTCCATCCGGCCAGCGTATCTTGATGCTTTCTGGTTGTTTGTTTCCGAGCCCGAAGAAAAGGGATTGGCTTGACTGGGAAAGGTATCCTGATCCGGCCTTGACTCCGACCGTCTGGCTTGTCTTGTCAGACAGGCTCAAGGTGACGCGCGCCCCAACGCATCCGGGATTACCTGCATTTCCGCTCAGGATAACGCGCAGCATCCGGTTTTCCGGGTAACGGCGTTTGGATTTGTTGAGGAATGAACGCAGGGGGCCATCGTTGCTGGCAACGAGGAGATCTGGCCAGTTGTCGCCGTCCAGATCTGCAAGGCATGTGGCGGTTGCGTCCTCCGGTACAATCAGTCCACTGTCACGTGGCCACAGGGGATCAAAGCTGCCATCGCCTTTGCCGCGCAACATGGTGCTTAATCCGCCTGACATTCTGCCGGTTTCCGGCTGTGGGCTGTAGAAGTTCTGGGCAAGGTAGAGGTCAGGGAAGGTGTCCCCATCCAGATCATTGATGATGATGCCGAAACTCGGTGAGAGCTGTGCAAGGCGCGGCAATTCCTTGAACGTGAATTTTCCTGAACCGTCGTTAAGGAAGATGCCGGAGGCAAGTGTGGTAGCGGATAATTTCCTGGCTGACTTGAGCTGGGGCTGTGTATAAACCTGATCGAGCTCGGCGAGAGCAAAGGAATGAAACGTCTTGAACTTGTCTCCCAAGTGCGGGATGGCGCGGGTTGAACAGCTTTTTCCGCGCACGGGGAAGAGGTGAGAGCCTTCGAATTCCGCTTCTACCAGTTTTGTGTTGGTGGTGCCGAAATTTCCCGCATAGAGGAGCGCGGGATGTTCTGTTGATGCATGATACTTGGTGTTTAGGCCAAAGTTTCCAGCTACAAGATCAATATCTCCATCAAGGTCAATATCTCCGGCAGCGACGCTGTTCCACCAACCTGTGTATTCGGTAAGCCCGGAACTCGTGGTGGCATCCGTGAACTTGCCTTCCAGGTTTTTCAGGTAAAGGATGGGTCCCCATTCCAGTGAGACCAGAAGGTCCTGCCAGCCATCGTCATTAATGTCTGCAAATACTGCCCCGGTCACTAGCCCGGGTTGGAGTAGTCCAGGAGCTAGCGATTGGGTTGCATCCGTGAATTTGCCTTTTGTATTAATAAGCAGGCGGCTTGCTGCCGGCTCCGGGTAATTTCCAGGCACTAGGCGCCCGCCGATGAACAGGTCGAGGTCGCCGTCACGGTCAATGTCCGCGGCTGCTACCGGACCACCGCTGTCCTCCAGTGGCGGGAGTAGATCCTCAGGCGCAGGGGTGAATTTCCCTTTTCCGTCATTGAGGTAAAGTCGGTCACGAAGGTGCTTACCGGTGTTTTCAACCCCGCCACTGACAGCCAGCAGGTCACGGTCACCATCGCTGTCAGTATCAATGAGCAAGAGTCCCATGTCCTCAGCTTCGACTGATCCTGGAAGAGGTTCTGGTGGCGAGAATTTCCCGTCGCCTTGGTTCATGACAACCTGTGTACTTAGTCCTGCGGCTCCTCCGAGCATAAAGTCGCTATCTCCGTCATTATCAATATCGCCAACTGTTAGCCCGGGGCCAAGCTGGGAGAGTTTGTTGGGTAATAGAGACTGCAGGGCAAAGTCATCGAAAGGGCGTTCAGTGTGGCGAATTTTCGGGAGGTGATTGTTTTTTGCGAACAGTGGATCCGGTTCATGGTTGCCTGATGGTTGAGCTTGGGAGTTGTCCGGCTCCGTGATCAGGTATGAATGCCCGGCGTCCAGGTTGGTGAATTCCTGGGTGATGCCACTTGGCCACTTAACCTTGAGCCGCTTTGCCCCGGTGTTTTTTCCGAGGCCGAAATGGGCCACAGCTTCATCAGAGCTGAGGTATCCACGTGCAGGGAAGAGTTGTCTGACCATCTTTCCGGTTGCTGTCTCAAGCTGCAGCTTTGCCCCGATACCGAACCGATTACTTGCACGGCCTCGCAGCTTCACGATCATTCCTGGATTGGATGACCTGTTCTCGTAAAGGGTGGGGGGTTCATCCCGGTGGATGACAAAGATGTCGAGATCCCCATCACCATCCAGGTCTGACTTTACCGCCGCGAGACTGAAGCCGAAATGATCAAGCCCCCAGTCCTTTCCCGCCTGGGAAAACTTGAGATTGCCCTCGTTACGCAAGGCGATGTTTTTCTCGTATAGCAGCTTTTGGGATGAGGGAGTATTGGTGCTGCCTTCGAGTTGCCGGATATTTTGTGACATCCCGTTGGTGATGAAAACATCTGAATGCCCGTCATTGTCGAGGTCGGAAATCTTGACTGTCCAGGACCAGTCGGAATTCGCGAGATCCATCATGTAGGCGGTTTCCATGACCCTGTGTGTTCCTGTATTAAGGAACACGACATTGCGCATGTTTTGGGGGGGGCGGGCATTGGCCATGAATGCAGTCTGCTCTGCTGTCATTGAGCCCATACTGATTTTCCGCTTGTAATGGGTGGTTCCGGACATGTCGGCGGCAATAAAATCGATTCTGCCATCATTGTTAAGGTCACCGGTATCTGAGCCCATGCTGAACATCGGGGTATAAGGGACAATTTCCTCAATCGCGTCCCTGAAGGTGCCGTCGCCATTGTTATGGTAGAGGAAGTCCCGATCGCCCCAGTCATTTGCAACATAGAGATCGGGATAGCCGTCCTCATTATAATCCCACCATGTCGCCGAGAGACCGCGATCAAAACCGTGCATCATTCCCGCCTTGCGCGTTACTTCGGTAAAAGTGCCGTTGCCATTATTGCGAAAGAGAAAGTCAGGTCTCCCGGTTGCGCTCCAGTTGACCTGTAATCCCTTGGTTGGGTGATGGCGATAGCTCTTTAGTCGATAATAGAGGTTGTAGGGTTTCTTAATGAATGGTTTCCCCTCGTGCATGCCAATGATGGTTTTGTCATCGGTTATAGGGGTGCCAAGCCAGTGAAATTGATTGGTGACAAGATACATGTCGAGGTCACCGTCAAGGTCATAATCACAGAAGGAGGGCATGAGGCTGGAATCCGTCCAAGCCAGTCCGAATGCCTTGGCTTTTTCCTCAAACTGGACAGTTGTGCCATCTCCTTTTCCATTATTAATGTACAGGCAGTTTGGCTCACCATAATTGGCAACGTAAATGTCAAGGTCCCCATCATTATCAATGTCCACCATGCTTGCGCCCCGGCTCCATGACTGGTCGTGATCAAGTCCTGAGCCGACGGTGATGTCTTCAAATTGCAGTCGGTCAACCTGGCGGTAGAGTCGGTTATTCCCGGGAGAACTAGCAAGGAAGATGTCCGGGACATTATCGCCATCGATGTCTCCGACGGCTACCCCGCTTGATGACATTCCCGAGCCGGTCAGAGCGGAAAATTGATGTCCCGGAGTTACCTTGTTGATCGGATTGATGCCTGATTGCTCAGGCGCAATGGCCGTGAAGAGCTTGCTTCCGGCGGGTCGTTGCTCCTGTTTGCGCAGGATGGATTTTTCGACCTTAAGGGGATTGGTCTCAGCCGATACTGATGATTTGTTGACGGTGTCGCTATTTTCAGCGCATGAGAGAAGCAAGAGACAGCTGGCCACAGTGGGTAACAGAGAGCGCAACCGGATTGCCGGGGATTGGAATTTGATGTGCGTGCACATTATTGCGGGGGCGTCCTCCTCGGGGCTTATCAATTACCAGGGGATAAGTTAGGATACCTGATCTGCAGGGGGTTCCTGGTTACGGGTCCTTCAACCATTGATGAGGTGCCATTCGGCCAATGGACCTTGACTGATGAGATCTTCCTTCCGGCTTTAATTCCAAAGATGGCCTCAGGGGGATTTTGTGAAAGGTATCCGGAACCTGCCCGCACCTCAGCGGTTTTCTTGCTTCCATCGTCAAGGACCACGGTGATGCGTGAGCCCACTCCTGTTGGATTTCCCTTTTTGCCAACCAGGTGAACAATGAGAGAGCGATTCACGGATTGGTTCTTGTTCTGGAAAACCATTATCTTGGCGTTATTGATACCAAGCACAAATTCATGCCAGCCATCATTGTCCAAGTCGACCCGAGTGAGGCTGGTTGCATCACCCGGGACAACAAGTCCGCTTTTATCAGGACGAACCGGGATGAATTTCCCTGTGCCGTCACCCTTGAGGAGTTGGCTTACTCCGCCCGCCATGCGCCCTGTTTCCGGCTGTGGGCCGTGGAAGTTCTGTGCTATGTAGAGGTCATCATTGCCATCTCCGTCAATGTCGCAGAAATCAACGCCGAACGCGGGAGCAATTTGCGCGATCCGTGGCAGTGGCTGAAAAGTGAAGTTGGCTTTGCCATCATTGATAAGGATTCCACTGCGTAGTTCACTGGCCGCAAATTGCTGGGATTTGGAGAGTGTTTTCGGTGAGTAAATGTCGGTTAACGATGCAACGGCAAATCCCTTGTAAGTTTTGAACTTGTCAAAAAGAAACGGCATGGCGTGGGATGAACAACTGCGTCCGCGAACCGGGTATAGAGTGTCATTCTCATATTCAGCTTCAACTACGCACTCTTTTCCCTGGTTCCCGAAGTCACCATAGAAGAGCCGTGTGGGTTTTTTAATTGAAGCGTGATATTTGGTATTCAGTCCAAAGTTCGTGACCGCATAGTCAATGTCACCATCATGGTCAACGTCACTGGCGGCAATTGAGTTCCACCAACCCCATTGGTCATAGAGTCCCGTGGTTTCTGTCTGTTCCTGCAATTTGCCGCCCGTGTTGTGGAAATAGCGGATTGGTCCCCAGTCACAGGTGAGCAAAAGGTCCGTCTTGCCGTCACCATCGGCATCGGACCAGATCGACCCGGTCACCATGCCCGGTTCTGAAAGCCCCGGAGCAATCTCATTGGTAACGTCCTTGTAGATGCCTTTGTCATTGCGCAACAGGTAGCTTTTGGGGGAGAGCGGATATTTGCCGGGGACAACCCTTCCTCCGACAAAAAGATCAAGGTCGCCATCTGCATCAAAATCGCATGCGCTCACCGTGCCCCCACTGGCATGCATTTCAGGCAGTGTTCCGGCGGGAGCCTTGGAGAAAGTGCCATTGCCATCATTGATGTAGATCCTGTCCTGAAGCAGGGGGTCGCCGGGGTTGCATTCAACGCCACCACTTACTACGTAGAGGTCCATGTCACCGTCGCTGTCGGTGTCCAGAAACAGTGCCCCCATGTCCTCATGATTGCCATCCTCCTGCCAAGCGGAATTGTTTACCAGGGTAAAGTCTCCCTTGCCCCTATTGCGCAGGAGTTGCCCAATACTGCCCTTTGCTCCGGCAATGTAAAGGTCATGATCCCCGTCTGAATCAATGTCTCCCCAGGCCATGCCGGGCCCAAGTTGGGAGAGTTTCTGGGGTAGCAGCGGTTGCAGAGCGAAGTCGTCAAAGGCTTCCTCGCGGTGTGAAACCTGCGAGAGGGATACCGGCATTGGTTGAAACATCGGCTTGGGTAGGTCAACATTGGTGGGCAAGCCGGGGCCAGCTTTCGCCGGCTCGGTGATGGTAAATTGCCTGTTGGCTTCAAGGTTCTCAAATATCTGGCGGTGACCGCTTGGCCAGAGGACGCTAAGGGTCTTGATTGTTGACTCATTTCCCAGCCCGAAATGAACCAGTGACTCACCGCTGGCCATGTATCCACGGCTGAGAGTCAGAAAGCGTAACTGTTCGCCTTTATCGGTGTGAACGCGGACGGTTGCGCCGATGCCGTCACTATTGCTTTGGGTGCCGCGCAGTTTTACCAGTATGCGGTTGGACTGTTTTGTGTCGTTGCGGTAAATACTGATGGGTTCCTCGAGATTGGTGACGATTAGCTCCAGATCACCGTCTCGGTCCAGGTCGGCTGCCGTTGCGGCATAACTCATGCCGACATGATCCAGCCCCCAGGGTTTACTGACGTTATCGAAAGCGAGGTCACCAAGGTTGCGGAAGGCAAGGTTTTGTTCCTTTAGCGGTCCTGTACCAGCACGGACATGCTTTGCCCATTCGGTTTCCCCTGGCAGGGCTTTCTGGGAGGCTATCGTATTGTCTGCGACATTCAAATTAACCGCCATGCCATTGGTGATGAACACGTCGACAAGGCCGTCGTTGTCAAAATCTGACAACCTGATTGTCCAGGTCCAGTCAGAGTTTGCCAATCCGCTCATGTAAGCGGCTTCCCGGAATCGACTGGTTCCGGTGTTAATGAAGACCGTATTGCGCATATATTGTCTGGGAAAGGCAGTGGTGAGAAATTCTGCGTTATCTGACATTGCCCCCATGCCCACCTTCTGCTTGAAGTGGTTTGTTCCCGACATGTCGGTGATGACAATGTCGGCAAGGCCATCACCATTGAGGTCGGCTGAGTCCGAGCCCATTGAGAACCAGGTAATGTGGGGGAAGGCACTCTTTATATCATTGCTCATTGGACCTCCAGGCACATTCCTAAGGAAGAAATCGGTGTCCTTGAAGTCATTTGCCACGTAGAGATCGGGCCTGCCGTCAGAATCAGGATCCCACCAGATTGCGGAGTTCCCTTTGCCGACTAGCTGACCGGGGCGGGTGAGTGCGGTGAATGTGCCGTTTCCATTGTTGCGCATGAGGTGGTCTGATTGCCCGACACTGTCATGGTTGACGGTAATGGAGTCCGGGGTATCACCCCTCGTGATCCCGGTGATGCCGTAGAATTTCCTGAACTTGGGCAATACCATGGGCTTGCCGTCTTTGCCTCTGGCGACAATGGCTTCGCTGCGTTGCCCCTCAGGGTCGTAGAAGAAGTTGGTCATCAGGTAGAGGTCGAGATGTCCGTCGAGGTCAAAGTCACAGAATGCGGGAGTGTGCCCGGCACTTACCAGGTCGAGGCCGAATTTTTCCGCGCATTCGATGAACTTGCCATTGCCCTGGTTGAGGTAGAGTGAATTGGCGGCATCGTAGTTGCAAACGTAGATGTCGCGATCGCCATCATTATCAATGTCGACAATGGATGATCCCGTGGCCCATGCATGATCCCCTGCAACTCCTGCTGACTGGGTGATGTCCTTAAAGATCAGGTTGTCCGTCTGGATATAGAGGCGGTTAGGCACCGGTCCGCCGGTGAAGAACAGGTCCGGGCGGCCATCGTCATTGATATCCCCGACGGAGATGCCTCCGCAACCCATGGCAGAGGCATAAAGGTAGCTCAAGGGGTGCGCGTTGGAGATTGGGTTGGTAAATGTGATTCCTGTCTTGGCGGGGTCAAGTAGGCTGAAAAGCTTTTGTTGTTTGTTTTCGCTGAGGTCACTTCCAGCGGCATTGAGTGGGCTGGAGGTGATTGATCCCTCCGCAGCAGGAGCGGGTGAGAGTGGCCTTGCCGTCTTTGGCGGATCTTGCGGGGCAGGGGATTTCCCGGTTTCAGCAGGATCCTGACTACAGTTAGCCAATGCCAAAAGCCAAGTCAGGATCAAGGCTTGATATATGGAGCGATGATTCATCTTGCCGGAAAGATGTGGTTCATGGGGTTCTTTGCTCACGGTGTGTGGTAGATGCAAAAAACAGGGAGGTAAGGTCGGTTTGCCGTTCCGAATCGTCAAGGGAATTGGTTTGTCTCTAATCAGGCAGGCACAGGGATTCCGGGAGGATATATACTTGTGGGCAAAGGGGGGGGAAATCCCCTAATCGCTCATGTGCGGTCTCCTAAAATGTAAGGCGCCGGAGGCTGGACGATTTGCATCGTCCCTTCCTCCGGCGCCCGTGATTAGTTTGTGTCTGAAGATTTCTACTTCAGTTGGCAATATCTACTCGGTCAATTCCGATACGCGATACCAAGCGGAACCTGCTGGTGGATTTTCATCCGTGTAGTCAGGTCCGTCGACATCATCGTCAAGCTCTTCCCAGATCAGCAGGTCAGATGAACGCTCGACTTTATACTTGGTGCCGGCGGTGTTGCTGAACGTGAGTGTCACTCCGGTGACGTTGTCGGTTGTCCCCGCAGTGCTGATTGCGGTAATGGCAAGAGGAATCGGATCCGCTGTAGAGACCCCCTTCAAGAAGAGGAAGTTGACGTCGCCAGCGCTGAGAACCCTGTTCCAGACAGCGACTTCGTCAATTTGACCCCTGTATTGCGCCTCTCCACCATTACGGCCACCGACAATGAGTCCGTTGCCTTGGTTCGGGCGGTTCTTGTTCCACTGGCCGTCGAGTTTACCGTCGAGGTAAATCTGACCAACCTTGCTGCCGTCACCGGCGTTGCCGGAGTAGGTCCACACTGCGTGGATCCAGCCGTCATCGTCGTCAGTGCCATTTTCCAGGTAGTTTTTCAACTGAGTTCCGCCATTGGTATCCGCACCCCAGTGAGCGTGGTGCAGATACATGTTGTTGCGGATACCATGGTGAATGCCCTGGCTTACCTGGCCAAAGACGAAACGCTCTTGACCGTCATTGTCGCGATCAGGCTTGATCCAAGCGGAAAGCGTATACTTGTCCAAGGTAGTGTGGCTATTCAGGATAGAATCAGGATCCGTCCTGATGTGACCACCACTGAAGTTAAGGCCGCCGTCCGGGCTGCTTCCGTCAGGAGCACCTGCACCGAGGTGTTCGACAACTGTGCCGCCCTGCAAGCTGATAGCCGTTTCGTTACCGCTCTTATCGACAATTTCACCGCCCTCGAAATCAAGGTGGAGTTGCAGTCCGTCTCCAAGAGGCACATCCGGATCAGGATAGCTGTTGGCATTAGTTGGATCTGATCCGCCGGCAACTTCGGCGCCGTCCGAGAACTTGTCATCGTCACTGTCGGTATCAAGAGGGTCGGTTCCGGCTGTGGCTTCCGCTCCATCGTTGAGTCCGTCACCGTCACTGTCGGCATTCAACGGATTGGTTCCGGCTGTGGCTTCCGCTCCGTCGTTGAGTCCGTCGTCATCGCTGTCGTCATCGGTCGGGTCGGTGCCGGCGGTATACTCATCCGCATCGGTTGAGCCGTCATTGTCAACGTCGGTTGAACCGTCAGACGTGGTCAAATCGCCGAAGTTGAGGTTCTCCCACCAGTCCTGCAGACCGTCTTCATCAGAATCAGTGTCTTCGAATTTGATGGTGACAATCCTGGGGCTTCCGTTGTCCACGTCGCCGAGGCCAACGCGACCGAATCCACCGACTTGACTGATGCTCATATCACCCCAGTCACCGCCACCTTCCTCAACCATGAGGTTGGCAAACGGATACCAACCCTTGCGGGCGATGGTGAATTCCATCGTGTGGTTGTTCGGGCAACAGTTGTGAGCGGTTTGCTTCGTTCCACCAGCTCCTGTGTCAATCACGAAGTAGTTCGTGTCATCAGCTCCGAGGTGGATGTTGTATGTGCCGTCCAGAAGATAAACGTATCCGTCCATGCGGGCGCAGAAGTTGTCTCCGCCACCGTCGGTCCATGGGCGATTTCCGCCTCCAGGAGTGTTGAATCCGCCATTACCGTGGTCAAACCATGGCTGAACGGAGTCTGTGCTAGTGGTTGGAGGCCAGCTTGCCGGATCAAGGACAATCCTGTTCCAGTTCTGGGCAGAGTTGTTGTGCTTCAATACGCCGCCAGGATGGTGCTCTTCCCTGTATTGCATGCCAGCCACATCCTCGTTCGGGAGAACTGGGACGCCCGGTGTGCTACCAATGATGGTCGGGAAACTCGGCTGCACAAGAGTAACTCCAAGGTTGTCATCTGCGTCAGTAGGACTGGTTCCCAGCGCAAGCTCGGCTCCGTCGCTGTCATCGTCACCATCGGTGTCCCGCTCGAGAGGATCAGTGCCGTGGGTGTTAACCTCATCACCGTCATTGAGTCCGTCACCGTCAGAGTCGCCGTTCGCGGGATCCGTGCCAGCGGTAATTTCAGCGCCGTCATTGAGTCCGTCACTATCGCTATCAGCATTGGCCGGGTCGGTTCCGCCATTTCTTTCTGCTGTGTCAGTGAGTCCGTCTTCGTCAAAATCTCCGGTTCCGTCAGATGACGTGAGGTCGCCGAAGGTGGCGATCTCCCAAGGGTCAGGCAGTCCATCTCCATCAGTGTCGTCATAGAAGATACCATCGCGATATATATCTCTGACTTCATTGGCAGTGAGCACCCTGTTCCAGACTGCGACATCATCCATCAGACCGAGGAATTTGTTGCCATCCTGGCCACCGTTTATTCTTCCGATCATCAGCGCGTTGCCAAGGTTCGGCGGGTTGTGGTCCCCGTTGCTTGTTCCGTCAAGCACACCGTCGAGATACCTGTGTGAGACCTTTGTGGCGGTGTCATAGGTGTAGGTGGCATGCACCCAGCCATCATCCTGATAACCGGGATGGTTGGCTAACTGGGTGTTGGCGTTCTTGTCAGAACCCCAGTGCGCCTGGTGGAGCCTACCACCACTGCGGATACCAATATGGAAACCCTGACTGTCTTGTCCGAAGACATATCTGTCGCCAAGGTCATTGGGCTTGATCCATGCTGAAAGGGTGTAGGTTCCCAAATCAGCCCTTGTATCGATTCCGGGAATCTTGAGGTAAGCGTTACCGTCAAAGTTTCCTGCAGCACTGGAAGTTGAGCTCGGGAATGATCCATCCGCATTGATACCGAGATCGCCGTTGGTGCTATTGACGGTTGTCCCATTTCCGCTTGCGTCGGCGACTTCACCATTTTCAAAGTCAAGGTAGAGCTTGAGCCCACGCGCACCATCCTGAGGGGTGTCGTCTGCGTCAGCTGCATCGCTGCCCAAGGCAACTTCCTGAGGGTCTGAGAAGCCGTCTCCGTCGGTGTCAGAGCTGAGCGGGTTGGTGCCGGCTGTGACTTCATCGCCATCGCTGATGCTGTCACCATCGGAGTCGGCGTTCGCGGGATCCGTGCCAGCGGTGATTTCAGCACCGTCATTGAGCCCGTCACCATCGCCGTCTGCTACGGTCGGGTCAGTGCCGTGCGTGTTGATTTCTGCAGGAGAATCAAGTCCGTCTCCGTCGTCGTCTCCGGCAGTGAGAGTGTCGAGATCGCCGGCAATGCTTTGCTCAACAATGTCAAAAATGCCGTCTTCGTCCGTATCTGCAAGCTCCGGAGCGTCCGGGGCTTCAAGGCGGATGTAAATCTCCGTGTAAGGAATGGCGTGATTCTCATTACCATTTTCCCAGTGGTAGCTGGTGGCATTGTTGGCGCCCTGATTGACGTTGCTACCCATGCTGAAGCCCATTTTACCGTGGTTGGGCCAATTCCAGGTGAAGATGCGGTCACCGTCATTGCCACCGAGCTC
>JAAESJ010000148.1 GCA_024229495.1 Verrucomicrobiaceae bacterium
GTGGACCTGGCGCTCGTCGTGGCGGACCTCCGCAAAAAGGTGGGCCTGGCGCTCGTCGTGGCGGACCTCCACAAAAAGGTGGACCTGGTGCTCGTCGTGGCGGACCTCCACAAAAAGGTGGGCCTGGCGTTCGTCGTGGCGGACCTCCGCAAAAAGGTGGGCCTGGCGCTCGTCGTGGCGGACCTCCACAAAAAGGTGGACCTGACGCTCATCGTGGTGGACCTCCACAGGAGCGGGGGTATCAGAAGCGTGAGCGCGGTCCTCGCCGATAGGTGATCTGGATTGCTTGGAACTTTGATCGACTCCGGGGTGCCCAGTGCGCCCCGGAGTTTTTTTGCGTCATCAAAGCAGCCGCTCAAAGGGATCAATTTTCAAGATTACGGTTGCCTGGGGGTGGATAAGGGCTGCAGACTGCAAGTGTCCATGAGGATCACAACCTTTATCAAGGCGGCGTTTCTGTTTTGTCTTCTCTCAAGTGGTGACCAGCTCTCACTTGGAGCGGATTCCTTAAAGGGAAGTGGCAAAGGGGATTCCGGAAAGCAAGGCCAGCAGGTCTTGGTTCATTACATGCCATGGTATTCATCAAAGCCTTTCAGCGGAGAATGGGGATGGCATTGGACAATGAACCACTTTAATCCCGATAAGAGGACAAAGGGTTCCGGTCGGGAATTAGCCTCCCATTACCGGCCACTGATTGGGCCCTATGACTCCAATGATCCTGATGCTTTGGAATGCCACGTTTTGTTAATGAAATTGGCAGGTATCGGTGGGGTGATTGTCGATTGGTATGGCATTGGCGACTTCAATGATTATGCGGTGATTCATCGCAATACCAGTCATCTACTCAGGTATATAAAAAAGGCGGGCCTGAAGTTTGTCGTCTGTTATGAGGACAGCAGCGGTGCCAACATGATAAAGGGCGGAAGGATAAAGAAAGGGGAGGATGTGTTGCATGGGAAGAAAACCCTAAAGTGGTTGCAGGACAACTGGTTCACTGATGATGCCTACCTGAAGATAGAGCAGAGGCCGATTATGCCGGTTTTTGGACCGCAGCATTTCATGGGCAATCAATGGCAGGCTGTCACAGCCGATGTGAATCCTGCGCCGCTGATTTATTCCCTGCCACACCTATCACAGAAAGTGCAGGTCGACGGCATTTTCGGATGGCCTCCGGTTCACGGAGGCAGAGA
>JAAESJ010000149.1 GCA_024229495.1 Verrucomicrobiaceae bacterium
CGTGTGCTCACCAACCCGTGCGGGCCTGATGCTGGGTCGCTACCAACAGCGGGTAGGAGTTTATACTGCCGGTGATGGTGGCCGCGGATTTGATCCGGAACTGACGATTTTTCCGACTTTTTTGCCCAATGAATATACCAGTACTGCAATCGGAAAGTGGCATCTGGGACTCGACGAGGATTTTCCAGAACTCAAGTGGCATGCCTTGAACAGAGGATTCAGCGAGTGTTACAAGTTTATGGGCAGGGGTGGTCACGACTACTTTAAGCTGCAGGGGGTAAAGGGCAACGATTACGCTCCAATCTACCGCAATAAAAAACGACTCACCGACAATGAATATAAAGGCTACATGACGACGCGCCTTACCGAAGAAGCGGTGGATTTTATCGACAGAAAAAAAGCGGACCCGTTCTTCCTATATCTTGCCTATAATGCAGTACACGCTCCGGCACAGGCACCGAAGGAGGACATCGAGAGATTCCAGAAAAAATTTCCTCAGATATCCGAGAAACGCGCAACGCTCATGGCCATGCTTTACCACCTTGACCTTGGAGTCGGCGCCGTGGTTAAAAAGCTAAAAGACGAAAATTTGTGGCAAAACACGCTGCTGTTTTTCCTGACAGATAATGGCGGTTCCAAGGCGATGGAAGCAAATAACGGCATTTTGCGCGGTTTTAAAGGAAGCCTCCATGAGGGAGGTATAAGGACACCCTGGATAATCAGCTGGCCTGAGAAGTTCAAGGGCGGACGCACCATTAACACACCGGTCAGTTCCATTGATATCCTGCCCACGGCAATTGATGCTACCGACACCAAGGTTCCAAAAGGAACCCAATTTGACGGCAAGAGCATTTTGCCACTAATCACCGGTCTATCAGACTCCCATCACACGAACATGTTCTGGAACAGCGGACCCCCGAAGGGAGAATGGGCAGTACGTCAAGGCAACTGGAAAGTTCAC
>JAAESJ010000150.1 GCA_024229495.1 Verrucomicrobiaceae bacterium
AAATATTTAATCGTAACATACGAGTAATAGATTCAAACAAAAACAACGTATTAAATTTTGAATGAGATTTGATACTTATAAAAATTATAGACATCTGAAAAAATATCATCATTACTCACACACTAGCGGTACCCGTTTGCTCCGCTGCACTTAGTCATCGGCTTGAAAACAACAGATTTGGATGCGATATTCGTTTTCAGTTGAAATCCTACTATATTTTCCCGCGAAAATCACGTTTCCCGCTTTTTCTCGCCAACGGTGCACTTCCAGACCTTCTAACTACATACATTATGATCACGGAGCAAATTCCGTTCGAATGAGCCATCATACCTCCCCTGAGCACGTCTAGTGAGGCCACACTAAGGCGTGACACACACACACACACACAGACACACACACACACACACACACACAGACAGACACAATCTCTTTATTAAGTGATTGGGATATATACTAGAGGGGCCCGCTAACTACGTTGCGCGGTTAGACCCGCTAATCTAAATCTATGATTGTGGCATGAGAAATTGGTCAGCTTTTCTCGTCAACGGTGCACTTCCAGACCTTCTAAC
>JAAESJ010000151.1 GCA_024229495.1 Verrucomicrobiaceae bacterium
TCGTCCTCCCCAGTAGCGGATTCAAACTGGGGGTGCTGGTCGCTTTAGCCGAGGTCAAAGTCTAGCGGCGCTAAACGCGCAACATTCTCTTGTCCATGCTGCAGAACTTTGGCCTGGAGGTGGATCGGTTCGGGACGAGTACGGGAACGCTGACGGGACTGGAGTGGAAATCCGCCTAGGTCTGCCGGACTACGAGGCCAAGATACCAAAGACAGAAGGGCATTGTGAAAAAACAAATCTTCTGGATCTTAATTCTCAGTGGCTTCGCGCCCTGGTGTCGAGCTGACCCGGCGCTCGAGGCACACAAGCCCTTTCTTAAGGCGCACTGCTTCGAGTGCCACGGACCGAAGAAACAAAAGGGGGATTTCCGCTTCGATCAACTCGGGACCGATCTTTCCGAACTAAAGACGCTCGAAGCCTGGCAGGGAATCCTGGACCAACTCAACCTCGGCGAGATGCCGCCGAAGAAGCAGACACAGCCGCCCTTCCAGGAAATCGCCAAGGTGATCAAGGACCTGACGCCTGTCTTGCAGAAGGCTTACTCTGAGCGCAAGAGCACCGGCGGTCAGGCAGTCATTCGGCGGCTCAATAAATTCGAGGTGCGCAATACGCTGCGTGACCTGTTTTACATCAACCATCCCGATTTTGACCCCACCGTGGTATCCGGACTTTACGACTTCAATGGCAACGGCATTACTGCCCACAAGACGATTGAGCCAACACGGAGTTTTCAGGACGATGAGGAAGCGGAGGGGTTCGATAATATCGGGCAGCAACTGGTGATGTCCGACTTCCTCCTGAAGATGTTGATTGGCGCCGGTGAAGAAGTCATCGACATGGCCACGCAGGTCGAAGCGCAAAAGCCTTTCGAGGCAGAGA
Source organism: Verrucomicrobiaceae bacterium (assembly GCA_024229495.1). Classification (GTDB taxonomy): domain Bacteria; phylum Verrucomicrobiota; class Verrucomicrobiia; order Verrucomicrobiales; family DEV007; genus CACIUL01. Next base: position 880 of record JAAESJ010000151.1, read on the forward strand.
CTTTCACTGCGCCTATTTGTACCAAGGCACTGGCCGGTGGTAGCCTCGGAAAGTATCAGCGGGATAAGGCCGAGCCTTATGACGAGGTGTTTCAGCGCTGGGACCGCTACAACCGCATCGGACCGGACAAATACATCGGCGGCATGCGCAGGCCGGCCAACTACAGGATCACGGTCGAGGTCTCCGCCCATAACCCGAAGGCGGGTGAGTGGGGCAACTGGACGGTGCGTGAGGGAGGGCTCATTCATCAGGGACGCCAAGGTCCTGACGAACCGTTCGAGATCGGTCTCTACCTGCAGCGCTTTGAGCACTCGCGCGGGCCCCGGCACCACCGCATCAAGCGCTGGACACTGCCCGGTGATGGCAGGAAGCGGACATTCTCTTTCGAGACATGGATCGACAATCCATGGAGCACGTGGATCGGCTGGGAGAACGGTCCATGGTTCCGGCACAATGCCTGGCACATCCTTCTCGAGCAATGGTATCCCAGGGAATACGAGAAGATCGACCGCAAGCAGAAAGACTTCAAGGAGCAGGTCGCTAAAGTGCTCTTCAAGAAGGGCTACCACGGCCCGACTCTCCGCGTGCACAGCTACCGCATCGAAGCATTGCCCAGGGAGTGGCCGCCCCAAAGCCACTCGGCTCTTTACGGGAAGGGACCGATTGAGGAGGCGGACCAGAAAAAGCTTTTCCACGCCTTTGCCGAGCGGGCTTACCGGCGACCGGTCGCAACCGGGGAGGTGGAGGCCTTTGTCGATTTGGCGCAACAACTGGTGGCGGATGGCAATTCGAAACAGGAAGCAATGAAGGCTGCTTATGTTGCGATGCTCTGTTCGCCTGACTTTGTATACTTGCGGGAGAACCCGGATAAGCTCAACGACTTCGCGCTCGCTTCGCGCCTGAGCTACTTCCTCTGGTCTTCGATGCCTGATGAAGCACTGGTGAAGCTTGCCCGGGCAGGTAAATTATCCGATCCCGCTGAGTTGAGGCGTCAGGCCGAGAGGATGTTGAAGGACCCGAAAGCTGCCGCGTTTACCCGTCATTTTCCGGAGCGGTGGCTGAAACTTTACGAGTTGGGGCGCATGGAACCGGATAAGAAAGGTCCATTTGGGCATTACTTTCGCGTGAAAGACTACCTCGTCCCGCAGGTTGACGCGTTCTTCCGGGATGTCTTGGAAAATAACGGGCCGATTCGTCACTTCATCGACTCCGATTACACCTTCATGAATCAGTTGCTCGGCGAACTGATCTACAAGCAGAAGGTCATTGGCGAGACCTTCCGGAAAGTGAAACTGGAGGATGGGCGACGCGGCGGGTTGCTGACCATGCCCGCGGTGATGACTGTGACGGCCAACGGGGTGGATACCTCACCGATCGTTCGCGGCGTGTATGTGCTCGAGAATATTCTCGGCACCCCACCGCCACCTCCGCCGCCCGACGTGGAACCGTTGTCTCCTGATCTGCGCGGGGTGAAAACCCTCAAGGAGCAACTGGCGGTCCACCGCAACCAGGAGGCGTGCAGGAGTTGTCACCAAAAAATCGACCCCATGGGCTACGCGCTCGAGAGCTTCGATCCAATCGGGCGCTGGCGTGATCATTACCCGAAGGTGGACAAAAAAGCCAAGCAAGCACAACCGATCGATACCGCTGCCGTGCTGGCCAATGGGCGTGAAGTTAAGGATCTTGTCGAGTTCAAGGCCATGCTGCTTGAGCGCGAATCACAAGTGGCGCACTGCCTGACCGAAAAGATGCTGACTTATGCCACCGGGCGCTTGCTCGAGGCCGGAGATCGCGGTGAAATTGACCGGATCACGGCTGCATTGAAGAAAGACGGCAACCGCCTGCGCGACTTGGTTCACCTGGTTGTGCAAAGCAGGATCTTCCTGAACAAGTGAAACTGCGGTGTTGCTGATTCTGGTTTAGCCAAAATGATCCGCTGCATTGACGGTTTCCTGACACACTCTTCCAAGATTAACATGCCGTCTTTGCTTTCATCCCTTTTCTTCAGGGCTCCTTTGCTCTGGCTTGGCTTATGGAGTGACGCTGGTGTTCTTAAGGTGCCTAGACGTTCTTTTTTGCAAGCTTCCGGAGGTAATTCGCTTCCGCCGAATCCGCCAGCCATGCGCAATGGGTCTTTCCGTTGTGTTGGATGAAATAGTTGAAGGAAGCCTTTGGTTTACCGACCGTTCCCAAGAAAGGAACCTTTATGCCGGGAAATGAATTGATAACCTCGTGCCCTTTGGCGATGACGACATAAGTGCCTGGAGGCAGTATTGGCAGCGGGTTCTTGGGGGGCTTGATAGCAGGTGGCAGGGCGTTTTCGTCTGCGTTGATAGAGGAAAATAGGAAGTTGGTGTCCAACTTCCCCTTGAGATTGGCCATGACTTTGACTTTGTCGTGCACCATGACTGCGCCGGTGAATTCACCTCCATTGATTTCGACTACGGCGATGTATTCGTTTGCGGCAACCAAGGCCGCTAGTTGTTTTTTGCTGCTTTCGGGAAGTGCGAGTTGCTCGTCGGCTGAAAGAGAGAAAGATGAAGCAACGATCAAGACAGCCGAAGTAAGCATCGAGAGTGGATTTTTTTGAAGGAAGTTCATGGTTACTTAACGTAACGAAGTCTGGTTATCTTGGAGATAAATTCGAGCGATTAGCTCTTGAGCAAGTCCAAGGTTTCCGTGCTGCTCCCAAAGCTGTCCGCATCAATATCGTGCTTATGCAGCAACTCCAGGTAGAGATTGCAAAGGGGAGTCGGTTTCTCGAGGACCGTATGGGCCTGATGACGGTAGCCGCCGCCGGCCACGATCATGGGGAGATTCTTGCAGGTGTGGTTTGAAGCGTCACCAAAGTTGCTGCCCATCACCACGGTGGTGTGGTCGAGAAGGCTGCCACCTTCTTCCTGAATCTGGTCCATCTCGAAAAGGAAGCGATTGAAATGCCTGAGGGTATCGATCTCGATTTTGCTCAACTTTGCAATGACGTCCTTGCGCCCGCCATGGTGTGACAAGGTATGCCAGCCGCCGGTGGCTCCGGGAACCTTGATGGCTCCGTCGATCCAGTCCATGGACAGGGTGATGACCCGGGTCGAGTCGGTCCGGAACGCGAGTTTGGCGAGCTCGAAGAGGTTGCTGACCTTGGTCGAGAAGGTGAACTCCGGGTCTTCGCTGAGGGATTTTTCGATTACCGGCTTTTTGGCGTTGAGCCAGAATTTCTCATGCTTCAGCTGGGATTCCAGCTCCCTGATCACTGTCTGGTAGCTGTCTATCTTGCCGGTGTTGGCTCCTTTCTTGTGCAACTGTGCAAGATCGCGATGCAGGCCGATCAGGATGTTTTGGTCGTTATTTAGCTGAAGTTTCCTGGCCCGTAAATCCTCTTCCCCAAAAAGCATCTCGAAAATCTTTTCCTCATTGTGCATCGGAGGAATGGCCGAACCCCGGTCATTCCAGGATATCCCCCAGCCCCTGTCGTAGATGCTGAAGTTGAGGAAGGGGAAGCGGGTGTCGCCACCCATCTTGCGGGCCAGGATCTGGTCCAGTGAAAGGCCATTGACGAAGGTGGGCGACTCGGGACTTGGGCTTCCCGTGAGGAAGGATTTTTCCGAGTCGTGGTTGCTCGTGTCCATGCCTGGATGATACAAGTTGTTGAAGACGGTCATCTTGCCCAAGGTCTTCATGTCCTTGAGGTATTCGGAGCTGGCAAGATCCTCCCGTTTCCCGGGAAAGAAGTAGGGCGCATAAAACCCAAGGCAACTGCAAATGAAAATGATCCGCTTAGGGGGCGTCTTTGGCTTTGCCTCGACACGCTGGCTCAGCGACTGCAATGCCAACGGCAACGCCGCCCCGATTTTAAGGAAATCTTTTCGGCTAATATTTCTCATTACCGCTCTCCTTCCATTGAATAGACCAATACCCTTGTAATCAAGTCTTTCATCCGGCACGCCTCCGCTTCGGCCGGAATCATCGCGTACAATTCCAGACGTTGATCCAGACTAGGCGCATAACCGTTGGCGTATTCGAAAAATTTCTTGCTGAAGTTATAGGCGATCTTTCTGTGATCGGAAAGCAGGATCTTCTTGAGTCCGAAAACATCCTCAAACCCCGCCCCGTTGATTTCTCCGGAGGCATCCACTTCTCCCGACAGGTTGTAATAGCCTTTTGGCTTGTATTGAAAA
>JAAESJ010000152.1 GCA_024229495.1 Verrucomicrobiaceae bacterium
GACACCGTGCTCATAGACCATGCCCGGGAAACCCAGCAGGGCGACACCGGAGAAGAAGGTCGCCATGATCGTCAGCGAGGTAACCAGGAGTCCCTGTCCACGCCCGGCCAGGTAATAGTCCTCTTCAGTGGCCTTGCCGCGTAGGTAACCGAGAATACCGAGACCGAGCAGGATCAACAGGTAGCATACCAGGACCACGTGCGGGGCACGGCCAAGGTCAGTGGAGGCAAGGACGATGTCCATTTCAGTCCTCCTCCTTCTGCCACAGGGTGCACGCCGCGATGATAATCACTGCAGCCTCGACAAAAAACCACAGCACCGCCCACAGGTAGAGTGCCGGCATCCCGAACCAGAGCGGCGGATTGGATCCCGGCGGGGCGATCAGGAGCGAACCCGGGCCCGCCCCCATGACCAGAGCGACCAGGAAGATCACGGTCAGGATGATGGCAGTGGGTTTTCTGGATGGTTTGCCGGGCATTTATTGCTTTTTCTGTCGCTATTCCAGCTTAACAGCGAGCACTTGTCGATTCCCTAATTGGGTTGAATGGTAATGCCCTGATCATGTCTATCACCCTAGAGAGCTTTGAATGGCGCACCCGGCCGATGTCGACGCGCTTCCCGTTCCGCTATGGGATTGCGGCCATGACGGAGCTGCCGCACGTGTTTTTGCACCTCAGAGCGGTCATTGATGGCAAACCCTGCAGTGGGTTGGCCAGTGAGGGCCTGCCACCAAAATGGTTTACCAAGGATGCCACAACCCGGTTTGAGGAGGATTTGCCGCAAATGGTGCAAGTTCTTGAAAAGGCGGCCGGATTTGCCTGTGCGATTAAGGCGCAATCCCTGTTTGCCTTCTGGCAGGAGCTTTACCGGCAGCAGGATGAATGGGCCCGCGGGGAAAAAATCCCGCCCCTGCTGGCACACCTGGGCACCGCACTCGTTGAGCGGGCCTTGATTGACGCCTTCTGCAGGTCTTCCGGCACGAGCTTTTCCGCTGCCCTTAAATCGAATGCCCTCGGGATTGAGCTCGGTGAACTGCACCCGGAGCTTGTCACTTGTCAGCCGGCTGACCTGTTGCCGGAACAGGCCGACACGACCCTTATTGCCCGGCACACGGTCGGGCTGGGCGATCCGCTCAAGGATACGGATATACCGTCAGGGGAACGCTGCGATGACGGACTGCCTCAGGCACTTGACGCGGTGATCGACCGATACGGGTTAACGCATTTCAAGGTGAAACTCAGCGGTGCTATTGAAACGGACCTTGCCAGACTCCGGGCAATCGCGGCACTGTTGGAGGAGAAGGGCACGGACTATCGGTTCACCCTCGATGGCAACGAGCAGTATCCGAGCATTGGTGCTTTCCGGGAACACTGGGAACAGTTCCTTGCTGATGACGGTCTTGCCGTCTTCCTGGGGGAAGCGCACCTGCTTTTCGTGGAGCAGCCCATTCACCGTGACCATGCGCTTAATCCCGAGGTGGCGGAAGATATCAGGTCCTGGAAACAATGCCCGCCGATGATTATTGATGAATCTGATGGCGAGATCAATTCACTGCGTTCTGCGCTCAAGCTCGGCTACCGGGGCACCAGTCACAAGAACTGCAAGGGGGTCTTCAAGGGCATCGCCAATGCCTGCCTGCTTGAATACCTGCGGCGGGATGATGACGGCCCCTGGATACTCAGCGGTGAGGACCTGGCCAATGTCGGACCGGTGGCTCTCCTCAATGACCTCGCGGTGATGGCGGCATTGGGTGTCGGACATGTCGAGCGCAACGGTCATCATTATTTTTCCGGCCTGTCCATGTATCCGCAGAAACTGCAGGATGCGGTATGTGCCGCTCATCCGGACCTCTACGGACCCAGTGAAAAGGGTTTCGCGACACTGGGGATTACCGGGGGAAAGCTTGCCACCGCATCACTTGTTGAGGCACCTTTTGGCTGCGGGTTGGCGCTTTCCGATGAAATGCTCGACTTACTTGGTGAGGGTGGCCTGCCCTGGTGAGGCATTACCCCTCCGGTCAGCCGATGAACAGCGGGTGCATGTGCCGCTGAAAGAGGTTCTCGGTGACATTGGCAGAGATAACCGGTTCAAACTTCTCCAGGGCATCGGTATACCGGCTACCCATTTTGGCCGCGACCTTGAAACCGACATGCAGTAGCTGGCGCAGGTGCTGATTGTAATCAGGATTGCCGGGGTCGTGGCGCAATGCGCAGACAAATTCTGCACCACTCCAGTCTTCCACAACGCTGCTATCAGGAAGCATTGAGCGGTCGATGTCGATGACTGTTGCGTAAGGGGCACAAAGGGCGTCAATATCGGCAAGTGCCTGTGAGTAAATCTCGCGGGCAAGGATAAGCCCATCACCTCCCGCCTCGGCAAGGCCGATGATTTCCTCAAGCCAGGTGGTGCCGGCTGTCTTGACATGCAGGCCGGCATCAAAGCGGGTGAGTGCCTTGCGGATTGACGGATAAATAGAGAACTTGTCACTTCCGGAATGGACACTGAGCTTGAGGTTTTCCGGCAGGGCATAAGCCTTTACGGCATGGGCGATGACGGCCAGGTCATCGTTGAATTCCTGCTCGAAGCGGCCGACATCCCCCACATAATCGACCCCCTTGTTGAAGCGACCGCTGAACTTTGGGGCAATGGTCTGAAGCGGTATGTTCTGGTCGGCAATTGTCGCCAGGATGACCAGCAGTTCGGGCGGGGTCTGTGGACTTTCGGTTTCATCCATTGAGACCTCGGTGGCGAAGTTGCCGGCGCCCTTTTGTGACTTGATGTGATTGTAGATCAATCCTGCCTGTTGCGCGGCGACTAGGTAATTGGCCGCGATTTCCCCGATTTGCTCGCGGCTGGTCGAGAAGGGCTCGCCGATGCCCTGGATGGTGATGGTGCCGATCAACTCGGGATGGGCATTCAGGAATGCTTCCACGTCATCACCGGATGCCTGTTGGCCGATGGAGTCGGCGACATCGATGGTGTAGAAATTACTGGAACTGATGAACCTGTCGACGGTCTCCAGGTTAATATGGTCAGCGTCAATGTAATGGGGACGCTCCCATTGCAGCCCGGAAACAGCCTGATCGGCAGCTTCGCTGAGGCTCTCAGGCTCCGATCCCACAATCAGGTGCTCGCGGTTTGACTTGTTCCATACCGGGGTAATATCGGTTCCGCATTGTGCCGCCTGGATAAAGGCCTGCAGTTGTGCACTTGCCTGGTGGGCAAAGCGGTCCCCGACCCCGAATGTGTGTTTTTCCAGTATTACGGACATTATATTGAGCTGTAGCTGGTGGATTCTGCTGGCATGTGACCGAATTTTCTAGTAATCCATTGCCAAGGACCGGTCAAAAGCCTGTTAAAAAAATCATATTACACGACCATGAAAACAACAAAACCCTTTGCTCTAATTATCTGCATCCTGACACTTGCCGCCGTCGGGATTGTCGCCGTCTCCCAGGCGGAGAAATCGCCGGCTCCCATTAAGGCATTGCTGGTGACCGGGGAGGGTTACCATGATTACGAGTCGCAGAAGAAGATCATCAGTGAGGGAGTCAGTGAGCGCATCAAGATTGACTGGACGATTCTTCACCACAAGAAGGCTGACCAGTGCAAGGCGGACTTGAGCAAGAAAGGATGGGCTGATGATTATGACATCGTGGTCTACAACATTTGCCATGCCAAGGAGGCTGACTCCAAGTTCATTGACTCGGTTGCCGCTGTTCATGAGGCTGGAAAGCCGGCTGTTGCCCTCCACTGCACCATGCACTCCTTTCACTGGAACGTGAAGAGTGCCAGTGGTGACCAAAGTGACAAGTCATGGGTAAAGTTTTTGGGTGTTCGTTCACGTAACCATGGCCCGAAGGCACCAATCACCGTCAGCAAGGTCAAGGCTGATCATCCGGTGGTTAAGGATCTTCCTGAAGGATGGAAGACTCCCGAGGGTGAGCTTTATAACGTCCTTGAGGTTTTGCCTACTGCCACCGCTCTTGCCACGGGTGATAATGGCAGGGTGAAGAAGCCGCAGGTCTGCATCTGGGTAAACCAGTATGGCAAGGGCAAGGTCTTCAGTACCACGTTGGGCCACCACAACTCGACGATGAAGGCCAAGGAATACCTTGATCTCCTCAGTAACGGTATCCTCTGGGCCACCGGACGGTCTAAGTAAGTCTCGCTAGATAATGATTGTGGCTTAACACAGTATTTTCTTATGGCTTCAGTGTCGGTAAGGCTGGCGAACATTAGCGACAGTGGAGACATCTTTGCGTGGAGGAATGACAAACTAACGCGGAGGATGTCGCATAGTACGGATAAAGTGGAATGGGAGGATCACTCTAAGTGGTTTGAGGCATCTCTTTCAAATCCCAATAGACTTTTATTGATCTGTTCTCTCGCGAACGATGGAAGCAAAGCAGGTGTAGTTCGATTTGATACCGAAAGTGATGAGTCGGTAATTTCAATCAATCTTGCTCCATCCATGCGCGGTAAAGGGTTTGCGAAGCCTTGTTTGGAGGCTGCATTAACTTACTTTCGAAAAGAAAAACCAGCTATCAAACGAGTAAAGGCGGAAATTAAATCTTTGAATGAGGCAAGCCGCAGGTTATTTGTGAGAGTTGGGTTCGTTTTTTTAGAGGAGATGGATTCTGTTGAGTGTTTTGAAATGCTCATGAATCAACCATAATAGTTTAACAAGGTGAATTTCCCCAATTACCGTAGGTTTATTTCAGGGACTACTCGGTGGTGGTGGTGTCGTTCCCCTTGAGGGCTGTCTCCAGTGCGTGCCAGGCAAGGGTAGCGCACTTGACCCGTGCCGGGAATTTGCGCACGCCCACCAGGGCGGCGAGGTCGCCTTGCGTTGCGAGGTCCACTTCC
>JAAESJ010000153.1 GCA_024229495.1 Verrucomicrobiaceae bacterium
GCGGTCCATGCCGGTGATCAGCGAGACTTTTCCGCGCATCTTTTGCAGTGGCGCCAATGTCGGCGTGAGAGTCAGCGGGTGCCGGCCGGCCGGCACCGTCTTGCCTTCAAAGCGCCAGACGTTGTTTTGGCCTGCAAATTGCGGCAGTCCACGGTCGCCCTCGCCGGGGAAGAAACCGCGCCGGGTGATGCCGTTCGGCAGGTAGAAAAAAGCCAGCCGTTGTGGTGGTGCCTTATCCTTGCGTCCCCCGGGGTTGGCAAAGCTTTCCAGCCAGGGCAGGCTGAGCGTTGTGCCGCCGGCGCACTTTATGAATCTGCGGCGCGAAACAGGGCGAATGTCGTTGTCCTTGTTCATATGGAAGATGTCCTTTCTATACAGTAACGGAAAGAGCGGGGCTTACGATGTGAAAATGTGCATTTCCCCTGCGTGTTATTTTTTATCACTGGAATGGTTCCCCGAGGGGGAGGTAGCGATGGTGTTCTTGTGCAGGAAGGGCCGGCTCATTGCGATGCCCTTTAGCACGGCGCGCATCTGGTCTTCCCCTGCAATTGCCCTCTTTGTAATTTTCTCGATTGCCGGTGAGTCGGCAGGACCCAGTTGCCGGCTGAGGGCGTAGGAGAGAAGGTGGCCGATAAAGCCGCGAATGAAGCGCTCTTTCTCGTTAAGGATGATTTGTTTAAATCCAACGAAGTCCTTGAATTCATGTTGCTTGAACAACGTGCCACTGACATCGACTTCTCGCCCGTTGTCATACTTGTCACGCCAGACCCCTGTTGGCCCGTAGTTCTCCAGGGCAAATCCCATGGGATCAATCTGGTTATGGCACCCGGCGCAGTCTTCGCGCTTGCGGTGAGCAGCAAGGCGTTCGCGGATGGTGAGCTTTGCCAGCTCCTCCTTGCTGGCTTCGGGCAGAGGAGGGACATCCGCCGGGGGCGGCTCGGGCGGGTCATTGAAGATTACCGCATTGATCCACGCTCCCCGCGTGATTGGCTGAGTGCGCGTGGGAGTGGCCGTCATGGTCATGACGGCAGCGTTGGTAATTACTCCGCCCCGCCGCGGGTCATCCAGCGGCACACGCTTGAATAGCTGGGTCACCACATCGTGGCCTGCCTTGGAGTGGCCTGCGTAGTTTGCCCGCAGCATGCCGTTTTCCCAGGTAAACTTCGGGTCAATTAACTCCATGATA
>JAAESJ010000154.1 GCA_024229495.1 Verrucomicrobiaceae bacterium
ATCAGGTGCGTCAGTCGTTGCCAGATTGAAGAAGGATCCCTCTGCGGATCTGCGCATTGTGTCCATTCGCCTTGCGCGTCAGCTTGGAGTGGGAGTTCTGGATCTTGTCAGTGAACTTGCCGGTGACAAGAATGCACAGGTACGACGTGAATGTGCCATCGCGCTGCGCGAGGAGGACGATGACAAGGTTGCTTCACTGTGGGCCAAGTTGGCATTACAGCACGACGGCAAGGATCGCTGGTATCTTGAGGCGCTTGGGATTGCGGCTGATCGGAATTGGAATGCATGCATTGATGCGTGGAGTGCAGCTGGTGGTAAATGGAACAGTCCCGGAGGGCGTGATATTATATGGCGTTCCCGCAGCAAGCACACGCCCGGCCTTCTTGCCAAAATCATCAAAGATCCTGCAACAATTGATGCCGATAAGCCGCGTTACATGAGGGCCTTTGACTTCCATGCTGGGCCTGAAAAGGATGCCGCATTGCAGAGTATTCTCCTTGATTAGGTGCACATTCGCGTCTTCACATTTATCTTCTTGGTTGCTTGTTCATTTTCACCGGCATTGTCGGCGGATGAGTCCAGGGACAGGTTGATCGTTGAGACGGTATTGAAGCTGGATCGCTTTAACTATGAGTCCGCATCCGGCAAGGTTAAGGATGCTATTAGCCGGTATCTTGCCAAGAACTCAGGAAGTGAAGAGTATTATCAATTGGTAGAGAGGTTTCGGATCGCTGAACAGCTTCCGACGCTGGCAACGCTCTCCTCGGATGAGGAGGTGAATGCCCGCGCAGCAGGGTTGCTTGTTGCGATTGGTGGAGAATCAGCAATCGCGACTGCCTTGGCTGATGCCGGCAACGACAAGGTAAGGCTTTTGATGTCACTTGGGGCTGTGAATGATGACAAGTCTGTCGCTGCCCTGGCGCGTGTGCTTGAGGGGAAGGATTTGGCATTGGCAAGGCAGGCGGCAAAAGCCTTGGCCGGCAGTCCTGCGGGACAGGTGCGCTTACTGGAACTGGCTGAATCAGGCAAGCTGGCAGAGGAGTTGAAGAATGGGGTTTCCCTTGCCTTGACTGCGTCAGTGGACCCAACTATCCGAACAAGGGCAGCTAAGGTGCTGCCTGCCCCGGCTTCACTGGGGGGAGAGTCTCTGCCTTCAATTGCCGAGCTGGTTAAGATGCGCGGCGTTGCTGAAAAGGGGCAGGTTATCTATATGCGATCCTGCTTTACATGCCACAAGGTTGGCGATAAGGGGATTGATTTTGGTCCGGCGCTGTCCGAGATCGGGGACAAGCTCGCCCGTGAAGCCATGTATACAGCCATCATCGATCCGAGTGAAGCGATTAGTTTCGGCTATGAGGGCGTTGCCATTGAGGCCGCAAACTCCCAGAAGCTAATCGGCTATGTGGCAAGTGACGGGGACCATGAAGTGGGAATGAAAGTGCCAGGCGGCGCTCTGATAACCATCAAGCGTGCTGACATCAAAAGTCGGGAACCATTACCGGTTTCCCTGATGCCTGCGTCATTGGTTGCAACGATGAGCAGGGATGACCTCGTTAACCTTGTTGAATATCTCACCACCCTGAAGAAATAGATTTCCTTGCGGGACTTGATGCTGGTCAACTAAGCGTTAGACTAGAAAAGTGGCAGATAATGATCCCAACCTTGTTGATCTTGGATTCCTTGATGCGCGCATCAAGCTGATTGATATCGCGGCCTTTCTCGATCGGCTTGACCGTCATGGACAGGCTGATGATTATCGTGTAGATGCGCTGCGCAAAGCTTTCAGTGAATTGAATTCGCAGGAAGCCGGTCGTGCAGCCCGTGTCCTTGACGCGTTAAGTGACCATACCGAGGAACCGATTGAGGCAGCGGTAATACAGGGTGCGTTCGGCGCACCGCTCAAGACAAGGTGAATCACTTACTGAGCTAGCATGCGATATATAGAGCCACATGCTCACATGGTGAGCCGGACAATGGATGATTACATGGCCCTTGCTTGCGCGGGGTGTAAGGCTGTCAATGAGCCTGCGTTCTGGGCGGGTTTTGATAGGGCCTCGGCGCAGGGGTTCTATGACTATTTTCGCCAGATCACAGAATATGAACCGCGCCGGGCTGCCAAGTTCTGTATAGAGCATTATTGCTGGTTGTGTATCAATCCGAAGGAGGCTGAAGATCCCGGGCTTGCCCGTGAGGTAATTTCGTTGATTCCTGAATTTCTCAAGAAGCCCAATGTTCTTGGCATTGGTGAAATCGGCTTAAATAAAAACAGCCGCAATGAGTTGATGATCCTGGAGGAGCACATTCAACTTGCTGAGGACCATGGGCAGCTCATACTCGTTCATACTCCACACCTTGAAGACAAGAGGAAGGGCACAAAACTAATTATTGATGCCCTGCTTAATCACCCGAAGCTAGACCCGGGCAGGGTTATTATTGACCATGTGGAGGAGCATACGGCGCCGCTCGTTTTGGATAAGGGATTCTGGGCCGGCATGACGCTTTATCCTGAGTCAAAGGTTACGCCTAACCGGGCCATTGACATGCTTGAGATGTACGGCTGTGAAAGGGTTTGGATGAACAGCGCCTGTGACTGGGGGGTCAGTGACCCATTGTCCGTGCCGAAGGCAGCCCTGGAAATGCGGCGCCGGGGCTATGATGATGCGTTTATTGACCAGATTGTTTACTCTAATCCCGCTCAGTTCATGGGGCAAAGCGAGCGCTTTGCATTGAAGTGAAGGTTGCAGAATGAGGCATTGCGACTGAATTCACGTATTATATAATCCATTGGTCATGGAACTTAACGATAATCTCCATCTCGCTTATTGCACCAATATCCACAGGGGTGAGGGTTGGCGAGAGACTTTCGCGAACCTTGAAAAATATGTTCTTGGAGTAAGGGATGAGGTTGCTGTGGGGCGATCTTACGCAATAGGCTTGCGACTTGGTGCCGGTGCGGCTGAGGAGCTTTGTGACCCTTCGCAGGATAATTTAGGCGACTTTCGGCGCTGGCTTGACGCAAATAATTGCTATGTCTTTACCATTAATGGTTTTCCCTATGGAAATTTCCATGGGGAGCGCGTTAAGGAGCAGGTATACATCCCTGACTGGACCAGTCGGGATAGGTTGGAATATACCAAGCGATTGTTTGATATTATTGCCGAGCTGGTTCCTGATGGGGTCTCGGGTAGCGTGAGCACTCTCCCGGGAAGCTTCAAGGAGTTTATTAACGATGATGAGGAACAAGGGTCGGTCATCATCGATAACCTGGCGGAGTGTGCTGAGCATATCCTGCACCTTGTTGAAAGCACGGGGAAGGACCTCCATCTTGGCCTTGAGCCTGAGCCTCTGGGTTGGTTCGAAACGAGTGGCGAGACGGTTGCGTTCTTTAAGAGGTTCAGGGAACAAAAGGGAGGCCGGTTTGATCGAGTTCTGGGAGTGAATTACGACACCTGCCATCTTGCTATTGAATTTGAAGAGCCTAAGGATGCCATCAGTAATCTGCTTGATGCCGGCATACGCATCAGCAAATTGCACCTGAGCTCAGCGTTGAAGCTGGAACCGAATCCCGCGTCATTGCGTGCGTTGGAGAATTTTCAGGAAGATGTGTATCTACATCAAGTTGTGACGAGGGATGGTGATGGCAATATCATTCGTTATCGTGACCTGCCTGATGCCTTGAAGGAACAAGGGGAGAAGACGGCTGGCAATGGTGAGCAGTGGCGGGTTCATTTTCATATTCCTCTATATAGTGAGCCCGCCGGTGGCTTGGCTGATACCAGGGATCACATTGATGGTGTATTGGACATGCTGAGGGAGGACGCTTCAATATGCAGTCATCTTGAGATGGAGACATACACCTGGGAGGTGTTGCCAGAGGAGTTGCAATGTGGTGATGTTGTTGAGCAGCTTCGTCGTGAATATGAATGGATCTTGAAGCGGCTCTCTGAGCGGGGACTGGCGTAATGAAGGGCTCAGGGGTAAATGTTTATTTAAAGATTGCGCGGGTTTCGAACTTGCCAACCGTATGGGCTAACTGCATTGCAGGGTGGCTCCTTGGCGGCGGAGCGGAGGGCTTGTCGTCCTTAGGAGAGCTAACTGGATTGGTGAGCCTTGTGGTCTTGATTTTTGGTGCTTCCTTTGTGTATTCGGCAGGGATGGTAATGAATGATGCCGTCGATGTCGGCTTTGATCGGGAGCATCGTCCGGACCGACCTTTGCCCTCTGGTGAAATTTCGCTGAACATGGCGTGGGGCTTGGCTATAGCTCTTTTGGGCGGGGGCGTTGTATTGATGGTTCTGGCCAGTGCCTCTCCTGCGCTCTCGTTATTATTGGCGGGTATGATTATAGGCTATAATGTGTTTCATAGGCGTTGGGAGGGAAGCGTTTGGCTCATGGGAGGGTGCCGCACCTTGCTTTATCTGGTTGCGGCCTCGGTTGCTCTACCTGGTGGTTGGTTTATTGAGGCAGTCGTTATTTGGGCAATTGCCCTCGGCGTCTACACGGTTGGCATTACTCTTGCGGCACGAGGAGAGGCAGAGGACAAAGGCACCGGAAAGTTGGGACTCAGCATGCTGGCAGCGCCGTTGTTGGCTGCCGTCGTGATCTATTTTTCACGCGCGGATCAATCGGGCGTTATGGTAATGATATCCCTCATTGCATGGGGAGGGTGGAGCGCATTTGCCGTTTTGCTTCTCTTGGGTCAAGAAGAGGGGCGGGTTTCAAGGTCAGTGGCCTACCTTATTGCTGGAATGATGTTAATTGACGCGATGGCCATTTCATTCTCTTACCCGTGGATGAGCATGGTATTAATGGGAATGTTGCCTGTTGTATTGCTTCTACAGAGGCGGATATCAGCAACATGATGCCGGAAGTTTTTCTAATTCTGTGCTTAACGACAACGGTTTAAGGCATTATAGTGTAAACCCGCCAAGATTTGTTGGTCGGCCTAATAGCTCATGATCGAACGTCCTATTCATTTGGAATTTGCACATCGTGTTGTTTTCACCCGTGGGGCTTTCTCCCCAGGGAATTCGTCGTTGGATGATGTCTTGGCAAGGGCAGGGGATGCAATTCCTCGTCGTGTCCTAGTGTTTGTTGATGGAGGTGTGGTTGGCGGCAACCAGAATCTCCTCAGGGATATTACCCGGTGGTTCAGCGCCAAAGACGGGGAGTTGGAACTGATTGGCTCTCCCGTTGTGTTGCCTGGTGGTGAACCTTGCAAAAACGACTGGTCCTTGGTACCGGAGATCTGGTCTGAGATTAATCGTAGTAAAATAGATCGACATTCCTTTGTGCTTGCTGTTGGCGGCGGTGCTTTCCTCGACCTTGTCGGGTTTGCCGCATCCACGGCGCACCGGGGCGTTCGCCTCGTGAGAATGCCAACCACGAGCCTGAGTCAAGGTGACGGTGGTGTCGGTGTTAAAAACGGAGTGAATTTTTTCGGGAAGAAGAACTGGGTTGGAAGCTTTGCCGTTCCTTTTGCAGTGGTGAACGACTTGACGTTCCTTGACTCTCTTCCTGACAAGGCGCGCCGGGCCGGTATTATTGAAGCTATCAAGGTTGCCTTGATTCGAGATCGCTCATTCTTTGAAGAGATGGAGCGCCGGGCCGAGCAATTGCGTGAGCTTGAACGAGATGCCCTTGAAATGGTGATCAGGAAAAGCGCAGGCCTTCACGTTGACCATATTGCGACATCCGGCGACCCCTATGAACTGGGCTCAGCAAGACCGCTGGATTTCGGTCACTGGACCGCACATAAGCTTGAGCAGATAAGCGGTTTTAGTATCGGGCATGGTGAAGCCGTGGCAGTAGGCATGGCGGTTGACCTTGTCTACTCAAAGCGGATAGGGCTTATTTCAGCTGAAGATTGCCAAAGAATCCTGCGGTTGATCGAGTCAGTGGGATTCAGTGTGTTCCATGAGAGCCTTGTTTTAAGGGAAGATGGTGAGTTGCATGTTCTTAAGGGGCTGGAGGAATTTAGGGAGCACCTTGGTGGACAGTTAACGATTACACTTGTACCTGAGATTGGGCGAAAGCTGGAGGTCAATGAGATGGATAAAAATGAGATATGTGCGGCAATTGAGGAATTGCAAATGGACTCATTTGCCAAGACCAAATAGTAGCATTTCCGAGTGTTGCTCCTTCTCCGCGGTGAGATATTGGCGGTAATAAACGGCCTTTTGCCGAAATCTTTGTTTGCTCAGGCGTAAAGCATTCTTCCGCACTGATCACAGTGAGCAATATTTTTTGAGGCTCGCACGGCTGCGCCGGTGGCTGGGGTTACCTTCATGTGGCAGCCGGTACAAACGCCATTCTCCAGTTCGGCAATTGCATCGCCTTTCTTGCTGCTGAATATGCGTTCAAACTCCTTCAGAAGGTCAGGATCAACGCGGGAGGTCATTTCCTGCCGGTCAGCGCTTGTTTCAGTGAGGAGATTATCACAATGGGTTCGGCGTTCATTGATGATCTTTATCTCTTTGTCGACAATGTCCTGGGTGCTTTGCAGGGTTTCCTTGGCTTGATTCAGATCGGCTGCCAGTTGCTCGCCGGCTTCCATTAACTCGAGTTCGCTGTCTTCGAGGGTTGAGATGTCTTCGTTGTATCGATCGATCTCATGGTTAAGTGCCTGATATTCGTCGTTCTTGCGGGTCTCAAACTGCTGCACCTTAAGTTTTGCGATAGTGTCCCTACGCGTTGCGATATCAAGTTCCAGTGATTTGATGGCGACTTCGTTATCCTTGATGGTCTTCTCGATATTGTCTTTGGCTTGCTGATCGTCAATTAGTCTCAATTTGGCATTCTCCTCTTCGCGGGGAAGCCGTTCCAAGTCGGACTTCAGTTGGAGTATTTTCTGGTCTCTATCCTGGATGATGAGGAGTTGTTCTAATTCAGCGATCATTGAATCTAATGGGGGAGCATATACGAGTAACACATATAGCAGTGTTCAGTATGTTTCAACAGGACTGCGTTTACCGTCTTCGATGCTGAGTTGGCTTGCCTTTTCTTCTCCAAGCGTTTTCACGCGCAGATCCCAGATCTTGGAGTCTGTTTCCTTGAAGGCTTCAATGCTGAACGGGGAGGGGGTGCAAAGCCTTTGTTTTGCAATGGATATACGCTCAAGGGGTTCTGCGACTTGTGATGAAGGTATGCCTTCAAGCGCTTTATAGGCCTGTTGGACCATTTCGGTCCGGTGGCATATCATCACCATGTCATTGCCGGCGTGAATTGCATTCTTGATGGTGTCCTCAAATGTTATTTCATTGAGGATGGCTCCCATGTCTAGATCGTCAGTGATGACCAGGCCATTATTAAATCCGAGTTGCTTGCGGAGTGTTTCAGTAATCACATTGTGGGACAAGGAAGCCGGCCAACGTGGACGATCCGGATCAAAGAATGGGTAATGGGTGTGGCAAACCATGATGCTGTCAAGATCGGGCAGAAGTGCCCTGAATGGCGCGGCTTCTGTTGCCTCCCATTGTGAACGTGTTCGCTTAACGACGGGTAGTTGCTCGTGAGCGTCACATGAAGCATAGGTGTATCCGGGGAAGTGCTTGCCGCAAGATAGTATGCCCGCCTTTCTTAAGGCGGCATTAAATATTGTTGCGTTTGAAATTACCTGTTCTGGGGATGAGCCATAGCAGCGTCCCTTAAGTGAGTTGTCAGCATTGTCATCAGGGGAGAAGTCAAGGACCGGGCAGAGGTCAAGGTTAAATCCGAACAGGCGGAGCATTTCACCAGTGAGCTCCCCGTGCCTCTTGATAAGTGTGTTTTCATTCTTGTCCCGTAATTGTTGGGCGCTGGGAGGTTCGCTGCCTATTAGTCGCAGCCGTGAAACTCTGCCGCCTTCTTGATCAATAGTGATGACTGGTTCTGTGGGACTGATGTCCCTCAAGTCATCGATGAGTTTCCGGAGCTGGCATGGCGATTGGATATTTCGGCCAAATAAGATATATCCTCCGGGATTAATAGACTTTATAAGTCTTGCCGTATCGGGATCGAGTGTGGTTCCCGGCACTCCTGTGAGGATAAGTTGGCCGAGGTGTTTTTCCATGAGTTAAAGAATGTAGATAGCGATAATTTGCAGCCAACTCAAATAAATAAGCAGCTTGCCGAGTAAATGGGTTTCGGTGCTTGCTTTTATTGAAGTTGCCACAGGCTCGGGTGAATGGAAAGTTTCGTTTGATTAGGTGTAAAGAGAGCAGCAGGATCAACTATTTGATGGAAAAACATAATTTTATTAAGGGTAAGGAGCTGGCGCTTGCCGCGGCTCGATTTGCTGATGATAAGAAGGCAGAGGCTATTGTTGTGCTTGATCTGCGAGGGATATCCTCGGTTGCTGACTTTTTCGTAATATGCACCGGGAGCTCATCACCTCACCTTAAGGCGATTTATCGTGAAGTCGGGGAGAAGCTTGCTGCAGATCATGGAGTCGTTGCCAGAGGCAGGGATGGGAACCCCGAGAGTCAGTGGTTGGTTCTTGATTACGTTGATGTCATCGTGCATGTGCTGCACCATGACCAACGTGATAACTATGCGCTTGAGGATTTATGGTCTGATGCGAAGCAAGTTAGGTTTGATTCCCTGCATGAGGTTTAGTTCATTGATTGATGCAGGTTGAGGTCATTAATACAGGCACTGAGCTCTTGCTGGGGCAGGTGACCAATACCCACGTGGGTTTTTTTGGCGAACGGTTGTTGGAGATCGGGTTGCGTATTTCCCGGCAGGGCACTGTGCCCGATGGAGATGATATCAAGGACATGCTTGCCGGGGCAATTGAGCGTTCTCGGATCATTCTTGTTACGGGGGGGCTTGGCCCCACTTCGGATGACTTAACCCGTGAGATGACCGCTGAATTTCTTGGCCTTGAATTGGTCGAGGATGGCGGAGTAATGGCGAAAATCGCTAGCCGGTTCCGTGCTTCTGGAAATGAAATGCGCCCCTCTAATCAACGGCAGGCGATGGTCCCCGAAGGGGCGGAGGTGCTTGATAACAATAATGGAACAGCTCCCGGGTTGTATTTATCAACCGGAATTGGCTCAAGTCGAGTTCATATATTCCTCCTGCCGGGACCTCCCCGTGAGCTCTATCCGATATTTGAGGAACAGGTGCTTCCCCGGATTAAAAATGTTCTTGAGTCGGAGGGCTTGGGTGTTCCTGTTGCTCGTAATTATTTTTTCATGGGGGTGGGCGAATCAGAACTGGCAGGCAGGGTTGAGTTGGTGATGGACGGCATTCCTGGGGATTTCGAGATTGGCTACTGCCTGAAGGCTGGAGGTGTCATTGTGCGTTGTATTTGCAGCGAAAGGTATGTCGCTGGCCTAGATGAGGCAATAAGAGGTATTGCTCCTGAAGATTTGGTTGCGGAGGGAGCGAGCGCTATCGAGGATGTTGTTGTCAGAGATCTTTCTGCTGCCGGGGAACGCGTCGCCATTGCTGAATCGTGCACGGGTGGTCTTATTGCCAACCGCATTACAAATGTTCCCGGTGCTTCCCGGGTTTTTGATGTTGGGTATATCACCTATGCCAATGAAGCGAAGCGCCGTCTACTCGGTGTGTCCGAGGCGATGATTAACGAAATGGGCGTGGTTAGTGAGACTGTTGCAAAGGCAATGGCTGAGGGTTG
The DNA here is from genome assembly GCA_024229495.1 of Verrucomicrobiaceae bacterium. Lineage (GTDB taxonomy): Bacteria > Verrucomicrobiota > Verrucomicrobiia > Verrucomicrobiales > DEV007 > CACIUL01. The sequence continues at coordinate 9,623 of JAAESJ010000154.1, forward strand.
TCTTGAGAGTTCAGGCTCTGACCATGCCATTTCAGTTACCGGTATTGCGGGGCCTACTGGAGGGAGCTCAAAGAAGCCTGTGGGATCAGTGTGGATAGGGTTGGCGAGCAGCGGGGTCGCGGCGCGCGCGTTTTATTATCGATTTAAAACGGACAGGATGCATTTTAAGGATCGTGCATCGACGGTTGCGATTGATCTTCTCCGAAGGCGGCTGGGAGGGTGGCTCTAGGAAGCAAGGCGCTTATACTGGCTGTTTGTATTGCAGTAATGCCCTTTTGACCCTAAAGCCCGTTGCAATTAGATTGATTGATAATAGTCGGTATGGCTCAGTTAAATTCAGCAAAGGAGCCCGTCTTATTTCCAGTCCATTGTTCAAGATCGGGGATAAGTATAATTCTCTGTGGCCTGATTTGTTTGAATTTTAACGTTGGCATATTGAGGGCTCAGGTTTCCGGGGGCATTAGAGTTCCTGATGGTGTTGGTCCTCTCCTTGTTGGATTTGAGGAAAAGGTATATAGGGGTGAGAATAACAGGATTATGCTTTCAAGGGGGCGCAAGGGGCAGCGTAACAATCTAGTGTATTCAATTTTTGTGCCACCGAGGCATGGTCAACTGACGTTACAGCCGGAGAGCGGGGTTGCTCTTTACCGGACTAATCCGGATCTGAGTCCCGATGAGATTGAAGATCGGTTCGAATTCAGGGTGAGAGACGCCGGGAGTGGTGATAAAGGAGTCTTTTCAGCGGCGGTGGAGGTACGCTTAAAGATCGCTGCACGTTCGGCTCGTCTGGAAGTGCCGGACATCATTGATTTCGGAAAAGTTGTTATGGGAGGCGGGCAAGCTCGGGAATTTTTGATTAAAAATAGTGGGGACGCTGCCTTTATCGGCAAGATGGATTTGCCTAATGGGTTTCAAATTCAGGACAAGGATCAGATCGAGTTAAATGTGGGCGTTGGATCCAGTCAGTCATTTATGGTCAACTTTCTTGGAAAGAAGAAACCGGAGAAAGGCAGGGCTTTCCTTCAAGTTCACCCCACGCCGCCAGGCGGGCGGGTTACTTTTCTCTATGAGGTTGCCCCGCCTTTTCAGGTTCAGGATAAGATCACATTGGAATTCGATGAGACGAGTTTTTCAAGGAACGTAGAATTGCGAATCAAGAACCCCTTTGCGGACAAGATCAAAGTTAAGTTGGCGCTTCACGAAAGGTTGAAGGCTGAACATTTCGAGCATGAGATTGCCGGAGGCTCAACCAAGGGAGTAAGGTTGAACATTCCCAAAAATGACGCGGCGTTCTTTTCTGGGTTTGTGACAGTTTCCGCAAAGGGCTTTTCCAAGAAGGTTCAGGTATTTGCAGAGGAGTGTCCGGCAAGGATTGTTGTGGTGGGCGTGACTGGAAATTCCGTCCTGAATTTCAAGGGTATGCTTGAGGCTTCTGCTGAGGAGCTTCCCGATGGATTTAAACGAAACATTGAGTTGCGTAATGTTGGAGGTCGGGCAGCGAACCTTTCAGTAATGGTTAATCCTCCATTTCATCTGGTTGCAGGCAATGATCCGAGGGAGATCAAGCCCGGGGAATCCTTCATCTGCCCTGTTGAGTTGCGACCTGAAAAGGTGGGCAATGTTTCAGAAAGCCTGAACATAGACTATGCGGGAAAGCCTTTAGTGGTGAGTCTGCAAGGGCAGGTATTGCTGCCGCCCGGAACGAGCTTTGAGCAAGTTGCGCCTCCACCGGCATGGCGTGGAAAGAAGGGGGATGGGACAAGTTCGGAGAGGCTTGACTTAAGGGCGCTCTCGCATGGGAGAAATGAGACCCGAAGGAAGTTTAGTCCTGCTGTTCCGCCGGTAAGAAGAATCAAAATCATTGAGCAACGAAGTGAATCGTTATTAATTTCCTGGAAAATGCCTGAAGGCGGGGATTGGAGATATGTTGTAGAGGCGTTGGTGAGTCTGAAGGATAAAAGGAGTGGGTTTCCGGTCCGAACCTGGGTTGAAATAAAGCCGGAACATCTCACTCTCACAATACATGAGCGTGAGGTCAGGGCTGAGATTGCGGGCATTGTTCCCGGTGGCGAATTTCAATTCAGGATTTTCACGTTGAATAATCAGGGGTGGGCATCCTCTCCTGCGACCTTGCGATTGGCCGTAAAAAGCAAAAAGGGGGCTTTTGAATGGTTCAGGATATGGATGGTTCCGCTGACCGGACTGGTGCTGGCAATGATTTTCTCGTTGGTGAGAAGGATCCGCCATGAAAGGCAACTTTATGGCTAGAAAAGCTATTTTTTGCCCTGATTTCTCGGAGTGCGTTCCCTGAATGTGAAGCGTATAGGGATTCCTGTATAGGCGCATTTTTTGCGAATGCTGTTCTCAAGGTAGCGTTCGTAAGACTGAGGCAATAAGCTCCTTTTGTTACAGAAAAGGATGAATTCGGCAGTAGGTATTGACCGGGTCTCATTTGAAGACTGTGCCATGGTGGCGTAGAGCAATTTGAAGCGCTTGTTGTTTTTGCCTGAGGGAGGAGGATGGGCGATCAGAGCTTCCTGCATTATGCGGTTAAGCAAGCCGGTGTTGAGACCCTCCCAGGCGGATTTGCGTATCTGCTCGACCCCAAAGAATAGCCTTGTTACTGATTCACCTGTTTTGGCAGATGCGACAATAATCGGGGCATGTTGTATGAAGAACAGGCCATCATTGACATCATCCTTCATGGCTCCAATTCGTTCTGATTTGGGTGCATCTGGATGAAAGAGATCGAACTTGTTTGCCAAGATCAGGCATGGTTGGTCGTAATCTGCGATCAATCCTGCAATTTTCCTGTCTTGCGCGGTAATTCCCTGTGAGGCATCAATGACTAGAGCGCAGATGTCTGCTCTCTTGATGCTGGATTTCGCGCGCATGGCGCTGAATATTTCTATTGTGTTGTCCTGCTTGTTGCGCGGGCGAAGGCCAGCGGTGTCGATGAGTACGTAATTAATGTCTCCGTGAGTGAATGGAATATCGACTGCGTCTCTTGTTGTTCCGGCAACATCACTGACAATGGTGTGATCGTCCTCCAGGAGTGCATTAACCAAAGAGGACTTGCCTACATTAGGACGTCCGACGAGTGCAATCCGAATGGGTGCATGTGATTCAAATGCGGGGGCAGCGGATTCGGGAAGATGAGAGCTTATGCTCTGCGCAAGTTTCAGGATTCCGCGATTGTGGGCTGCACTGACAGCGAAGGATGGAGCGAACCCAAGTTCAGAGAATTCATCAGCCAGCCCGGCATGGCTTGCTTCATCAACCTTGTTGGCAACCAAGTAAATCGGTCGATCGGTTTTGCGGAGGTAATCTGCCAGATGGTGGTCAACCGGGGTGAGCCCTTCCTGTGCATCGACCACGAAGATGATTATTTTGGCTGCCTCCATGGCAATGTCAGCTTCCTGTTCGATCTCTTGGCTGAACGTGTCATCTGGATGCGATCCTATACCTCCAGTATCAATAATCGTGAAGGGGTTGTCGGTAAGGCGGCAGTCAGCGGAAATTCTGTCACGGGTCACGCCAGGCTGGTCGTGAACAATGGAAATCCGTCGACCTGCTAAGCGGTTAAATAATGCAGATTTACCGACATTGGGTCGGCCAACGATTGCTATTGTTCTAGTTGCGTAACGTCCCTGCATCTTGGTGGTCTGGCAATTGACTCAGTCCGGCTCGAATGTAAAGCACAGTCGCGATAAATGTTAGGCATGCACTTACGGCCACAACGAGGCTCAGTGGGGGCGTTTCAATAGAGAAAAACACCCAGGCGATGACCGATATTTGAAGGAACATTGCGAATTTGCCCGTCCAGTGGGGGATTACCTTGATGTCTCTGGCAATATAGCCAATGACAAATGCACCTGAAATCTCGATTAGATCCCGTGCAATAATCAGAGCGGCATACCAAATCGGCAGCTCTTTTCCCCAACTGGTAAAGCTCAGTGTCAGGATAGCAGAGAGCATTAATATCTTATCCGCGACCGGATCAAGGTAAGTTCCGAGCCTGCTGGATTGGTTGAAGCGCCTTGCTACGAATCCGTCTAATGCATCGGTGAGGGCTGCAAGTGTAAATAGGGAGATGGCTGTCCATCGTAGCGCTTCGTTGGGGACGCCGTTGCTTAACCCATATGCGTAGTATGCGGCTGTTATGACGAAAATTGGCGATATGATTATGCGCGACAGGGTGATTTTAGTCGCAAAGGTCATTCTGGTGTCGTTTAAAACCCCCGGGGCATTACGGGCGCCTTTCGAATTTTATTTTAGCTGTTATATTGACAGTGACGAACGTATTTCGCAATGAATGAGATAGAAGATCCGGCTAATTCCCATGAAATGTATGATGGGGTATACGGCAAATCTGAGGTCACGCGCTTGCTGAGGGGGATCGGGGTTGCCCCTCGGAAGTCAATGGGACAAAACTTTCTGATCGAGCGAGCCGTTGCTGAGTCCATTGTGTCTGAGCTTGATCCTCAGGAGCAAGATGTTGTCATCGAAATTGGTCCTGGTATAGGTGCTTTAACGCATTGCCTCGCAGGTAGAGTCAGGAGGTTGATCCTGGTGGAATTTGATCAAAAAATGGCGGGTTTCCTCAAGGATCGATTCGCCGGGGATTCTTCGGTTGAGGTCTGGCACATGGATGCTGTGCATTTCGACTTGAGGCCGTTTTTCAAGGAGGGGGGCGTCAAAGTCATCGGGAATCTTCCTTACTCCTGCGCCGGGGAGATCATGCGAAGGTTTCTTGATCCTCCGTCGCCTGTTAACTTGGCGATAATGATGCTGCAGAAGGAAGTGGCAAACCGTCTTATTGCAATTCCCCGGACGAAACCTTACGGGCGCTTGACGCTTTTAACTCAGGTTGGTTGGAAGGTTGACAAAATCACTACTTTACCGCCCGATCCTTTTTATCCTCGACCAGCGGTTGACTCAACAGTGTTGCGTCTTCGAGCCAGAGGTCATGATGGTATTGAACCATTTAGCCGTAAAGTTTTTGACAGGTTGTTGCGATGCGGATTCGCTCAGCGAAGGAAACAACTCAAGCGGCAATTGCCAACTGGCGAAGTGGGGTGGAGTGAATTTTGCGAGGTGCTGGGAATTTCTCAAACAGCAAGAGCGGAGGAGTTGTCTCTCGATAGCTGGCTGGCTATGTCAAGGTTCCTTGATTCGGGTCCCCTAAAAGATACTCCGCAGTCAGATGATGAGATGTTCGATGTGGTTGACGATGATAATGTCGTGATCGGGCAGGGAACAAGGAGTGAGGTCCATAAGCGTGGGTTGCAGCATCGGGCGGTTCATGTTTTTGTATTTAACTCTCTGAATGAGTTGTATTTACAGAAGCGTTCGAATCTTAAGGACAGCGCTCCATCTCTTTGGGGGTCAAGTGCTTCCGGGCACCTGGATGCCGGTGAGAATTATCAAAGCGCGGCCTCCAGGGAATTGGGCGAGGAGCTTGGGGTTAATGCCGACGTGCAGGAAGTCGGTAATTTGAAGGCGTGTGAGGCAACCGGTGCGGAGTTTGTGCGCCTCTTTCGGGCTGAACACGGAGGCGCCTTCGAGTCGCCGTGCAGTGAGGTTGAGACAGGAATGTTTATGTCGACTGTTGACATTGCCCGCTGGGTGGAACGCAGGCCGCAGGATTTTGCTCCCGGGTTTGTGGCGTGCTGGAACTACTATTGTGCCCAGATCGGGAAATCTTGAGATACTGAGGGTTGATTACTCAAAGTTATCAATCCAGCCGCTTTCGATGAAGGAATCAGTGTAAAGAGTGATTACTGCAGGATTATAGATTTTTCTTGCGGCATTAAGCCATTGGCGCGCCTCGGTTTTTTCAGTCTTGCTAAAATGAATGGCCGCATTCCCGAAATAAAAGCATGGGTGGTCATCGAGATAATCCCAAGTTTGCAGGATTTCCCTGGCTCCTGGTTCATCGTTTTGCTTGAGCCTGCAGATAAGGATCTTAAAGTTGATCAAGGGTTTGTTCTCCTCCTTAAGAGTTGGTTCCTTTATTAGCTCACGGAAACCTCGCTCGGCTTCATCAAATTTCCCTTTACAGAAGTTCATTTCCGTTAGGTTGAAGCGGCACATGAATGAATCGGGCGCGAGTTCAAGGGCTCTTGAAAATGCTGCCGTAGCTTTGTCGAATTCCCGAATTTTAGTATAGGCGGCCCCCTTGAGGTTATGAATGGCTGAATATTCCGGCGCCATCGATTCTGCCTCTATGATTTTTTCAAATGCCTCCTGAACGCGAATGCCGTTCAAGTAAGAAGCGGCATCACGAAGCAGGCTTTGAAGTTGACTCTGTTGCTCAACCGAAAGCTTCTTGAGCCAATCAGGGCCGTTGTTTGTGGGCGGTGCATTTTCTTGTGCGCCAATGCATAACGAGAATGTCAGCAATATGTAGATAGGGGTAAGCTTGGTGATAGTGCGCATGGTGTTAGAGGTCGGGTTACGCATATTTGTAATGAGAGGGAGCCCACAATATTCCCTTTCCATGGATAAAAGTCAATTTGAGGGAAGCGTGGCATTGCCCTTATAGAATAATGGATCCGTGCTCGCGGTAGGGCGTGAGTTTTTGCAACTCCTGTGCCCTGAAAGGTTAGTGTCCAGATTGCCTCCTGTGGTTCTGGACAAGGCTGTGTTACTTGATATGCGGAGCCAAGTGACTCTTGGAATGAGCTGACTGGCTACAAGAAAGCATCTTTAATGGAGTCGGCGAAGGCGCTTGTATATCGCACCTGTCCATTAAATGCCGGAATGCAAGTTAGCCGATATGATGAAATTAGAGCGGCACAGGGCTCTGCATTCTGGGGATCGTGTTGCGGAAATCCGCGAAGGGTTCAGCCTGTCCGTTATCAAGGCTGTGAGAGAGCCACTGGAACATCTGCTCAATTTCAGGGTTGGACGAACGGATTGACCTGACCTGTTCCCATCCAAGTTCATTTCTCGGCCTGGATTCTGAAATGCGTTGGAATCTGATTAGTTTATGAAGTCCTTCAAGTTCCCGTTCTGTAAAGTGTCGGATGGCATCGGGTTCTGGCAATTCATCCAGAGTTTCAGCTGTGAGGCCCAGGCTTGTGACGCCAATGCCGAATTCACTGCCAAGTGAACGGAGGCTGTCGGCAATGTCAGCAGTCTCAATGGGTTCGGCAATCACGAGTTCGCCAAAGTGAGCCCATCGCGAGTTGCTCAGGCATTGGAAGAAGTCTTCCCTGAATGTGTCCTGCCTCATCTCAAGCTTCATTTTCATGCTGTGGAGCGTGAATGGCTGAGAGCCGAAACTGCGCTGTAATTGTAACATGTCGCGGTCAAATTCGACACCCCGTTCGGAGGCTTTTCCTATTTGCCAGTTAATAGAAATCACGTCCGGGTATTTCCACAGGTCATCATACTGGGCTTCTTCTCCAAAAGTCTTCTCAAGGACAAAGGGGAGCTTGCCTTCGTTTTCCTCGCAACGTGCTACAATGGCTCTAAACTTGTTTGCCCTAAGCAGAGCCTCGTTTGAAGTGGTGTAACCAAATACGTCACCAAAGGTTGACTGGCTTGGTGAAATCATATGACGAGCGCTCTTCATTGATGCGAGCGTGTTAGTCCTCAGGTAATAACCTTGCCCATGTTCCACCTTGGCGATCGGAGAGCTTGGATCGCATGACATGATAGAAAAGTGATAGCGCAGGGTTGCGTCACTGTATTTCTGCTCAAGCTTGAGTTTCACCAACTCAATTAATTCCGTCCCCTTGATGGCGTCTTTCGGATCGGGGGGAAGAATGTCAGGAAGGACATTTCGCAGATGCTCGCGCAGGCTCATGATTGGTTGTCGGGTTTTGTGTTAAAGTGGAGCTAAAATATAATTAATTTACCTTTATTTTTTAACACATTGATAAAAATCATGGCGATAGTCAATAACGCCAAAATTTTAGGCGACATTTTTTTTCTTTTTCTGTGGGCTTAATGAACCGGTATAAGAAAGGGGCTTGAGTCGGACTCCAGTGGCCCGTTTATCAATAGATGCGTTAATTAAAGGGATTTTAAAGCGCTCGGGCGAACGAGTTGAGGGTGGAGAGTCGAAAACCGCCCTTTTCCCAGGCTCGGGAGGAGGAGAGGTTGGTGGATCAGAATACGCTAGGGTAAGGAGCTTTAGTTTCGCCTATTTGTGTCAGATGTCAGCCATTACGTCCTGCTGGTTTTGATTCTTGATTGAATATCGGTTATTATCGTGACGTCTAAATAGCGAGTCATTTTAATCTTCAAGTCGTATGCGCCATCCCCTCTGTTTTATCATCCTTGGCTTGCTCTCAATGTTGCCTCTTACAGGGATTGACCTTGTTGCTCAGGAGGAAACACGGACTCCTTCTGCAAAAGAGGTTCTCGAGAATGTAAGGTATAGTCAATCTGCGGAGAGTCAGGTTTTTGACGGTGAAATTCGGCCGCGAAAGATTGGCTTGAAGTCGACTCCAATGAGAATGGAGTTATTTGAGAGTGGGGTAAGGTTCCTTTTTTTCGAGGGCAATAGCCGGAGAAACAAAGTTGACCAGGTTTTGGAACTTAAATTAGTCAAGGGTAGGTATCTCTTGACCGAACCCAGCATGAAGGGCAATGGGACGATTCCGCTCGAGAGATATTCGCAACGGGTCAGGGGCAGTGACATTGTCTACGAGGATATAGCGATGCGCTTTTTGTATTGGCCTGATCCCAGGCATTTGAAGGTTGAGAAAGCAAAGGGAGGCATGGCGTGGAAGATTCGGTGTGTTAATCCTGACGGAAACGGCCCCTATTCACTCGTTGATGTCTGGGTTTCTCAGGAGAGCGGAGCCCTTGTGCGCATGAATGGCTTTGATTCAAAGCGTAGACTGATCAAGAGCTTCGAAATTGAAAGTGTCCAGCGCCACAAGGGGGGGTGGATGCTGAGAATGATGAATATAAGGACCTATCCCACATCTGCCGGCGGTCATGTTGGGAGCACTTATCTGAAGATTGAGCTTCCTGATTAGTGGCGGGCTGTGACAGGCGAAAGTTATCAAAGAAATTTCTTCCCTGCGGCGTCAGGATTGTCTAAGGTCACTGCAATAAACGCAAAAATACTATGAGCAAAATCATTCCACTTATTAGTTCAGGGATTGCCGGTCCTATCGGAGTTCTTCACCTGCCTCGTCTTTGGCAAAAGGTTTCTTTAGATAAAGCAGGCAAGCTTCATGATGATTATCCAGCAATTGGAGCTGGTTATGATCAAATGGTTCTCACCGGCATCGGCATTGATAATGAGGCCTTCGTGAGCTTCATGGACAGCAAGCCGACTTACCCGCAACTTGAGAAGTGGATTCTTGATCAAAAGGGTGGCTCACTGGATGCTGAAGCTGTTAAGGGCCTTAATGACAGCATTGTTGGATATAATCATGATGATGATACCCGCAAAGGGATTCTAGATGCGTCGGGCATCGAAGATAACGGATCAATTCTTGATGCGATTAATCTGAATAACCTTGAAGATTGGTGTGATTTCCACGCGCAGGAAATTGCCTAGAACCTCTTTATTTAATTAAACTTATGAAAAAGCCGGCCGCCTTTAGGGGGGTCGGTTTTTTTATTTCATGGGTTCCGCACAAGCAGTAATGTCAAGAGGATGAAGGCTATAATAATAATCTTAACTGCTGCAATCTTGCCCTGCAGTTTTGCCGGCACCTTACAGGTGGAGCTTCGGGATCGTGACGGCAAAGAGTCAGTTGATGGGGGGTTCCAATTAAGGAGTGAGCAATGGCAAGGGGGGCAGACAGCGGTGATTGTCTGCGACATGTGGGACTCTCATCATTGTCACAATGCAGTGAAGCGGGTTAAGGAGCTGGTTCCAAGAGTTAACTTGTTTTTGGAGAAAGTGCGATCAGAGGGGGGCTTGGTTATTCATGCCCCTTCCTCGTGTATGAATTTCTACCGGGACCACCCTTCAAGGCTGCGTGCCCAGAAGGTGCCAAGGTCTACTAATCTCCCCGCTGACATCAATTCCTGGGTTGACTGGATAGATGAGCAGGAGAAGCGATCCGGGTATCCTGTTGATCACAGTGATGGTGGCGAGGATGATGACCCCGTTGAGCATGCGCTTTGGATTAAAGAATTAAAGGCGATGGGGAGGAACCCTCAGTCCCCCTGGCTGCGTCAAATTAAGTCAATAAAGATTGATCAGGCGAGGGACTTTATCAGCGACAATGGAGAGGAGTGCTGGAATGTCCTAGAGGCAAACGGAATCAAGAATGTGATCCTGCTGGGTGTGCACACCAATATGTGCGTGCTCGGTCGTCCTTTTGGATTGAGGCAATTGGCAAGGAATGGGAAGAACGTTGTGTTGGTCAGGGACCTAACAGATTCAATGTATAACCCTTCACAGCATCCAAGGGTGAGTCATTTTGCAGGAACCGAACTGATTGTTGCTCATATTGAGGAGCATGTATGTCCAACCATCAGTAGCGAGCAGCTCCTTGGTGGGAATTCGTTTGTTTTCAAGGGCGACGCGCGTCCGAAAATACTCTTTGTGATTGGTGAGCGGGAGTATCAAACAAGAGAATCATTGTCTGCCTTTGCTGCCAGCCATCTTACCCAGAGATACCGCTGCGAGTTCATCGTTGCCGGTGATGAGGAGAATGACTTTAGCGGAATTATTGAGTCACTAAAGGACACGGATGCCGTGTTCTTTAGTGTCCGTAGAAGGTCGCCTCCGGTAAAGCAACTGGAGGCGATTGAGAAGTTCATCAAATCGGGAAAGCCGGTGCTAGGTATTCGCACTTCAAGTCATGCCTTTTCCCTTCGGGGAAAGGCAGCCCCTCCGGGGCACCATACATGGGAGCGTTTTGATCCGGATGTTTTCGGAGGGAATTACAACAACCATCACGGCAATAAGCTTGCCACTTTTGCTAAGTCTACTGCCCCTGGGCATCCTGTTCTAAAGGGACTTGGAGTCACGGAATTTTCAACAGGTGGTTCGCTTTACCGGGTCTTGCCGCTTGCGCAAGGAACCAAGGTCCTGATGGAGGGGCGTGCAGTTGGAGTTGATCAGAGGCAGCCTGTGGCCTGGACCTACGAGACTAAGTGGGGGGGCAGGAGTTTTTATACGTCTCTTGGGCATATTAAAGATTTCAAGAGTGATGAATTTAAGAGGATGCTCAGCAATGCAATTGCGTGGGCGCTTGGCGCAGAGGGGAATGGTAAGTCGGCTGCAATCAGAAGAGCTCCAGGAATCAAGGTCCCCGGCGATCTTGAGATCGATTTGGTGTTAAGTGAACCGCTGGTGCAACAACCTCTTCATATGAGCTTCGACAAGAGGGGGCGATTATGGGTTGTGCAGTATATCCAATATCCTGATCCGGCAGGGCTGGTTGAGCTGAGCAGAGATAAAGTCTGGCGTGTCGGGTATGACAGGGTGCCACCCCCGCCACCACATGCTCCCGGTTCAAAGTTTCGCGGCAGAGACAAGATCACTATTCATGAAGATATAGATGGAGATGGTGTCTATGATCATCACAAGGTATTTGCTGACGGGTTGAACTTGGCGACCAGTGTGGCTCATGGCCGGGGCGGGGTGTGGGTAAGTAATCCACCTTATCTTCTCTTCTACAGGGATCAGGACGGAGATGATGTTCCTGATGGTCCCCCGGAGGTCCACCTCAATGGATTTGGTCTCGAGGACACACATTCCATTGCCAACAGCCTGGTGTATGCACCTGATGGTTGGCTTTACGGAGCACAGGGAAGCACGGTGAGTGCCTCAATTATTAGGCCGGGGATCGATTCTCAAGAACAGGCGGTGCAGTCCATGGGGCAGAATATATGGCGATATCACCCGGAAAGAAGGGTTTATGAAATTTATGCTGAGGGCGGCGGCAATGCTTTTGGTGTCGAAGTAGATTCCCGGGGGAGAATTTACTCAGGTCACAATGGTGGGGACACCAGAGGTTTTCATTATGTGCAGGGAGCCTATTACCGTAAAAGCTGGGGGAAGCATGGAGCGCTTACCAATCCGCATGCTTATGGGTATTTTCCTGCCATGAAAAATATTGCCGTGGAGCGGTTTACTCACCAGTTTATTATTTATGAGGAGATGGCGCTTCCTGAGCGTTATCAGGGCAGACTTTGGGGGGTTGATGTGCTGCATAGCAATGTTGTTATGAGTGAAATCTCTCCTAACGGATCCACCTTTCAGACGCGAGATATTGAGCGTGTGGTGCAAGCTGCGGATCCCTGGTTTCGTCCAGTTATGATTACCCCGGCGCCAGACGGATCGCTATACATTGCCGATTGGCATGATCGACAGGTGAACCATTACCGCAATCATGAGGGAGATATTGACCATGAAAAGGGACGAATTTATCGAGTTCGGCCCAAGGGAAAGGCTTTCTCAAGGCCAGTCAATGTGGCGGGGATGTCTTCAGTTAAACTGATTGCCAAACTGGATAACCCGTCGCGCTGGTTGCGTCGCATGGCATTGCGAGAATTGCAGGACCGAGCGACCGTTGATCCGTTGGTCAGGGGCTTGATTTTCCAGGAAGTGGTCAAACGTGGAGGAAAGAGAATGAAATTACGGCACGTTGTCGATGTGGAGTTTGCACTAATGGCCGGGAATGACCTGCTCGAGTGTGTTATTTCGGATCCAGGCGTAAGGGGCTATGCAATACAGAGGCACGCGGAGTCAGCAAAGATCAAAGACTCCTTAAATAGACTTGTTTCTATCGCTGGCTCAGAGGAATCGGCTGAGGTCCTGGGGCAATTAGCCGGAGCGGCGCGTCGAACAAACACACGGATTGCTCTTGGTGTAGCGGAGAGCATTGCGAGGAGGGATGCTTTTCATGGCGATCCACATTTACCTTTATTGGTGTGGTGGATTCTCGAGCAGGAATCGATGAAGGCACCTGAGTCAGTGTTGAAGCTTTTTTCCTATAAGGACTTCTGGGAGAGAGCAATGGTGAAAGAATATCTGGTCGCTAGAATGATGCGTCGATTTGCCTCAGAGGGAACGCAGCAAGGATACAAGTATTGCGAGCGGCTCTTGACCATGGCTCCAGAGAATAAGAGTAAAGAGAAATTGATGTCAGGGTTTGCTGAGGCGGTTAAAGGTGCGCAGTTAGGCCTCCTTCCGGAGGGGTTGAAGCAGGAGATGAGAAAAATCCCGGAATTGCTATCAGTTGCCTTGACCCTGCGGCTTCGATTGCCCGGGGCTGTAGATGCGGCGATGGTAGCATTGGGGGGAAATGCGTTGCAGGATGCGGAACGAGTCGAAGTGATTTCAACTCTGGGTGAAGTTCTCCCCCGCAAGGCATTGCCGGTGTTGATTGGTATACTGGATGGTAAATCGAGTGATAACGTCAAGGTCGCTGCAGTTGGCGCTTTACGAGGGTATGAACTGGATGATGGAGTAGTGGAGTCCTTGATTAACTGTATTAAGGAAGGATCTCCGTCATTACGCGATGCGGCGGCTGATTATATGTCCGGCAAAAGAGAGGTTGCCCTGAGGTTTCTTCACAGAGTGGCATCAGGTGATGTTCCCTCGAGTGTTATTAATTCGGTGATGGCTGAGAAGTTGAGGGTCTATAAGGATGCTGAGATTGAGGGGTTAATTAAGACAATCAGAGGGAAGGGCTCCAAGGTCGGAGTAGTTGACGGCAGTGAGGTGGAAATTGCGCGCGTCAAGAATGTGCTTGCCGGCAGTCCGGGTAATCCCAAGCGGGGTGAGGCAATATTCCTGCAACGGTGCGGCTCATGTCACCTGATGTTTGGCACAGGAGGAGTGATCGGTCCGGATCTGACGAGTTACCAGCGAGGGGATGAGGGATCCCTCTTGTTGAGTATTATTTCCCCGAGCGCTGAAATCCGGGAAGGCTTTGAAAATGTGGTGTTAATGATGTCTTCAGGCGAGGTTCATTCGGGGTTCCGCACCGAGGAGAATGAAAGAGTTGTTTTTCTTCGTGAGCTATCCGGTGCCGTTCGCTCGATCTCCAAGGATGGCGTTAAGTCGATAACTTACTCACCGGTATCGCTGATGCCCCAGGGTTTGTTGAATGGCTTGAAGGATCAGCAGCTACAGGACATTTTTGCGTATTTGAGGAGTACGACTCCACCGTTTTGAAATAGCTTCATGGCTAGATTCTGTTCACGGCATGGTGAATGAGAGGTAGGTCATCTTGTTCGAGTTTCTTTTCGCCTTCTTCATTGGCGGAATGATGACGATGTACCCATACGCTTTGGCACATGCCCATCATGAAGAGCATCATCAGTATAAAGGTTCCACCGTAACTGATGAATGGTAAAGGAAGTCCCGTAATCGGAACCAATAACACGCACATCCCTATGTTCATGAAGACATGGAAGAAGAGTTGTGCGATGCATCCGGCTATTATTAGCCTTCCTAGTGAATCGCGGGCACGATAACCCATATAAAGGAGCAGGATAAGGGTTGATGCGAACAGGCTAATTAATATCGTTGCTCCGCGAAATCCGTAGCGCTCGGCGATCGTCACGAATATGAAATCGTTAATTGCGACGTTTTTCGGAATAAATCCCATTTGGGTAACGAGCTTGCTGTTGCTTCCCGGCATCGAAGTGGTGGGGAGTGGCGAGTTATTCGGATTATTGTATATTTTTCCCGTATAGCCGGCTGAGCCGATGGCAATCAGGTTGTGTTTAGGTACCCAGGCGGCTCCGAGTTCATCAACGGGACGGTCATTGAGCATATTCAACCATGTTTCAATTCGCTCTTTCTGGTAATCCTTTAAGCCAAAGAAATAAAGTATAGGGAGAACGATCATTCCGAGCTCGACGATAACAATGATATAGCGAAGGAGAATGCGGCCAATGATCAACATCAGCATTAATACCGCCAACCACACCATTGCTGAGCCAAGGTCCGGCTCGGCTAGAATGATCATGCATGGTATTCCAGCAGTTACACCAGCGATGCAGATTCTGATGAATGAGCTTTCAAAAATCCTGTGCATTTTTGGTAGCTCCGCAAGGATGATGGCAAGCATCAGGATCCCGGAAACGAGCGCTAATTGAGAGGGTTGGAAGGAGATTGGGCCAATACGCAGCCAGCTTTCAGCGCCGACCTTATCTCCCCCATGATTGGTAGATAAGAGAAGTATGATGGACACCAGATACATGGGTAGTGCCCCGAGGCGGATCCAACGGTAGTCAATAAGTGTTGCTGCGAAAAACAGAACCAGGCCTAAGCCGATTGAAATGATTTGTTTGTTCCATTTGTTGGCAAGGTTTTCGCCGGTGAGATGATCGGTTGCGGAATGGATAGAATGCACTCCAAATATCAAGAGGGCAGCTAAGACCATAATCAATAACCAGTTTATGCTTAGCAGCTTGCGGAAAAGCGGAGTCATGGTGAGCGCGCCTATTTATCATCGGCCCAAAAAGAATTGGTTGGCGCTACTTAAATTCTAAGCTTTCCAGACCAAAGCTGCAAGGCATACCATTACGCGTTATCCTGATAGAGGAACGTGGTCAATGGGCTTGTCGCAGACGCCTTACCCTTAGGGGTGGGTAATCCTGCAAGTCTTGCATTATGCCCTGCCATAACAGCCAGGCGGAAGGCATTTGCCATTTCCTGAGGGTTTTCAGCAATGGATATCGCAGTGTTGACCAAGACCGCATCGGCTCCCATTTCCATCGCTTCCGCTGCTTGACTCGGGCTCCCGATGCCGGCGTCTACGACGACTGGAACCGATGACTGCTCGATAATTATCTGGATTTGTTTTTTAGTGAGGAGGCCTTGATTACTGCCGATTGGGGAGCCGAGTGGCATCACCGTGGCTACCCCGACATCCTGAAGGCGATTGGCTAATACCGGATCTGCATTGATGTATGGAAGGACGACAAAGCCGTCCTTCACAAGGATTTCAGCAGCTTTCAGTGTTTCGATGGGATCGGGGAGGAGGTGCCTTGGGTCAGGGTGAATTTCGAGTTTTATCCAGTGGGGAAGGCCAGCTGTGCGGGCCAGCCTTGACAGGCGGACAGCTTCATCCGCTGTGTTTGCACCACTGGTGTTAGGCAGAAGTAAATACTTCTCTGGGTTGATGTAATCGAGGATATTTGCAAATGGGTCAGATTGACCTGAGAGGTCTGCCCGGCGCAGGGCGACCGTCACAATTTCCGTCCCTGAAGCGGTAAGCGCTCCGGACATTATTTCATTTGATGAAAACTTCCCGGTCCCGAGCATAAGGCGGGACTTGAATTGACGATCGGCTATAGTCAATAGATCGGACACCTGATCAATCAACCCCGTAAGGATAATTTGTAAAGCGCTAGCTCCATGTTGAAAACCTTTTTCGACAAAGAGGAGAAAGAGAGGTTTTCAAGACAAGGGAGTCATGCGTATTATCTATGAAGATGGGAATCCTTGATTTAGACACTTTCCTCGCAATGGTTGCGTTTGTTTTGGGGGCAATTGTGGGCTCGTTTCTCAATGTGGTCATCTACCGGGTTCCTCGTGGGATTTCTGTAAATTCGCCTAGGCGTTCCTTTTGTCCCGGGTGTGATTATCAAATTCCGTTCTTTCATAATATCCCGCTTCTTAGTTGGGTTGTGTTACTGGGAAAATGTAAGAAATGCTCAGCGGTAATTTCCTTCCGCTACTGGTGTGTCGAGCTTTTAACTGCGGCGTTGTTTCTGGGAGTTTGGATTCGTTTTAGTGACACTCCTCAAGTGGTTCCTGTCATATGGATTCTAGTCGCATTGTTAATTTGCGCGACATTCATTGATTTTGATTTCCAGATCATTCCTGATGGGATCACTAAGGGTGGTGGAGTTATTGGCCTGCTGGCGGTATTGATGGTGCCGTCCCTTGCGGTTGTGCTGATGGACTGCGAGCTTGCTGATGGTGCCGGCTATAAGGTGAGGTTGAGTGCATTAGGACTGGCTATCCTAGGAGGCGCTACAGGCTACGGATTAATTTTTTCAGTCGTGATTCTTGGTAAAATTGCATTCGGGAGGAAGGCGTTGAATGTTCCGGATACAGGATATTGGAGTGTTATTGAGGGAGAGGAGAATCCCGTCCTTATTACTGGTGAGGAGCGGACTCCTTTTGAGGATTTGTTTTTTGTCGGCTCAGAGCGGGTTGAGATCGAATGTGAACAGGCTGAAGTGAACGGAAAATCTTTCGAGGGGGGGGTCATCACAATCCATTCTGACCGCCTGCAGGTCGAAGAGGAGGAGGTCATGATTTCTGAATGGAAGACGCTCAGTGGCAAGGCTCGATCAATACGCTATTACCGTGAGGCCATGGGATTTGGGGATGTAAAGTTCATGGCCTTAATTGGTGCCTTCCTTGGCTGGAAAGCTGTTCTTTTCACTATCTTCATTGCCTCCGTGAGTGGGACTGCCGTTTCATTGCCGGCTAAGATTCTCAGGAGGGATAGTCCATTAACGCGTATTCCTTTTGGACCATACCTTGCCCTTGGGGCAATTGTTTGGATATTCTTCGGTCCGGATCTTCTGGACTGGTATTTCGGCTTGATGCGGGATCCCGGATCGTGAACATGAGGGAGCTTGCTTAAGATGATTCTACTGTTGTTACACACTGGCTCAATGAAGAGGTTCGGTGGCAGGTTGCTGAAATTCATGAGCGTGGTGTTTGTGGCTTTTACGCTGTGCGTGCCTCCTCAGATCCAGGCTGATACCGGGCTTGCGGATTTCGGGTTTTCCAATGACCGCGAGGGGGTCATTGAGTTACTCGGCTTACTTGTTAATCAGGATAACGCGAAAGATTTTTACAGAGGAATTGTGACTGAGCTTGACGCTGATAATTTTGCCACCAGAGAAGCTGCGACGCTGAAATTGTCACGCATGCCTGTTATTGATAGGGCCTTGCTGGAAGAGCTTTCCGGCAAGGCTTCTCCCGAGGCTGCAATCCGAATTCAACGAGTCTTGAAAACCAACAGCCTTGAGAGATTTGATAGTATGGTCACGGCGGTGCTGGACGCCATCATTAAGATCAAGGCGAAAGGTTTAACGGAGCTTCTATTTAAGGCGCTTGAAGCCAGAGGAGATTATGGCAAGGGGGAGATTTGGAATAAGTCATGTAAAGCGGCAGAAGTGACCGTGGTGTTAACGGATATTGATTATCTCTCGACCGCACTCCAGAGCAGATCTGATGTTGTTAGGGGGGCGGCAATACAGGCCATTAGTAAGGTGGCAGGGGAAAGGGCGGGAGATATGATATTGCCTTCAACTGGTGACTCATCGCCTTATGTCGTGTGGGAGGCTGCCAGGCATTTGGCTTTATTACATCGTCATGAATGTTTGAAGCCTTTCGCTAAGTTGTTGATGTGTGATGAGGATTTCGGGATGCGTTGGAGGAGTCTTGATGCGTTACGCAAACTTACCGGCGAACGGTTTAACTATTATGCGGCCGGCAATAGAGAGGAGCGCAAGGGCCCGGCTGCAAAATGGATGGCGTGGATTGAGGCTAATGCGGCTGATGCAGAGTTGAATTTCGGGGCTGCGACAAAGGATCGGCGCGGTAAGCTTTTTAATGGCAAGGATCTGGAGGGTTGGAGTGAGTTCTCAGGGCTCGAGCCCCAAGCCGGTGGCGGGAAAATAGCGCAGGCGCGGGGCTGGCAGGTAAAGGGTGGTGTGCTTAAAGGCAATTCCGATGTAAAGGGTGGTCAAGGGGAGTTACGGACGGATGAGCGATTCCTGAATTATGATTTAAGCTTGGAATATCGGTTCCCCGAAGGTGACGGAGACAGTGGAATTGGCATCTTTGCGGGGGATCGAGGCTCTGGTTACCTTGAAGTTCAGCTGCACCCCGGGAATTCAGGTGATCTCTATCGCATCGGCGGAATCGATATTGATGCAGATAACGGAGATCAGCTTAGGTTCAGGGCGATGAAATTCCAAGAGAGTAATGAGAGGGGTGAGGATTGGAATAACCTGAAGATCCGTGTGATTGACGGCGCAGTTGAGGTCTTTGTTAATGGCCTGTTACAGAACAGGGCAAGAGGTGGGCCGAAAGCCCCGGGAGGTATTGTCTTGCGAAGAGAAATAGCTTTGCGCTCCGCAGGAATTGAATTCCGCAATATTATTTTGGAGAAGCTTTAATTGCTGCTCCAGCTATCAACAAAACAACGCTTTCGCGGTTTGGTGTGACGCCTAAGGGGGGGATTCCGGCGTAGAAATTAAGCGATCAATTTTTTAACGCTTGGAGAACTGGAAGCGCTTGCGTGCACCAGGTTGTCCGGCCTTTTTGCGCTCCTTCTTACGGGCATCGCGAGTCAAGAGGCCCTCCTCACGGAAAGTCGCCCTCAGCTCTGGGTCGTTCTTTAGTAGTGCCCGTGCGATAGCCAAGCGAACAGCGCCAACCTGTCCGGTTACGCCTCCGCCGTTGGTGGTGACATTGAGATCCCAGCTTTTGGGCTGATTGGCAACCTGAAGCGGGTGTATGAGGCTGTTCTGAAGGGCAACCGTGGGAAAGACGTCTTCCATTGGTTCATTGTTGATCGTAATCTGACCTGTGCCAGGTGTCATGTTTACCCTAGCAACTGCAGTCTTGCGACGGCCGGTGGATTTAATGGTTTCGGTCTTGCTCATTAGATTTGCGCTGCGGTAGCTGAGTCTCCGTTTTGATTGGCGGGAAGCGTCAGGAGATTTGACAGCTTTCAGGTTCCTGTGCCTGGTGCGGGTGCTCGCTCCCGGCGTAAACCTTCAATTTCTTGAAAATTTTCCGCCCTAGACGATTGCGAGGGATCATTCCCTTAACGGCAAACTCAATCATTCGCTCAGGTGCACGCTCGCGAAGTGTTGCAGGGGTGTCTTCGTGGTGCCCGCCAACGTAACCGGAATAGCGATGATAAATCTTCTGCTCCTCCTTGCGTCCACTAAGTTTTACTTTGTCGGCATTGATGACAATGACGAAGTCTCCTGTGTCGGTGTGTGGCGTGAAAATGGGCTTTCCCTTGCCTCGCAATAATGAGGCTGCGCGCACGGCAATGTCACCAAGGATTTGGTCTGCTGCGTCGATGATATACCAAGTGCGCTCTACGTCCGTTTCTTTTGCCGAGAAAGTCTTCATTATTAGTGAGCGGTGTTTACTCTTCCCTGCTGGCAATCCCCAGAATCAAGGGATTCGGAGACTAGGTTCACAGTTGGGCTGTGTCAACCGATTATCATGATAAAACCGGGCATTCTGCCCTGATTACAACCCCAAACCAACGGAAATTATCCATTGATTTACCGTGCTTGCCTGATGAGTCATTCGTGAGAGGATATGCGGCGTTCTGCATATCTTGGGGTTATCGTATTGTTTTTACAGGAGTTGGCGGGCAATAGAAAAGGAAACTCCTAAACCTTTACGCTTGCGTGTATTTCAATCGGCGGATAAATCTGCTTCGCTGATATCATCCACATGAAAATTAAACGTGCTCTCATCTCTGTTTCTGACAAAACCGGACTTGTTCCCTTTGTAAAGAGGCTACACGGGCTTGGCATTGAGATTTTATCTACCGGCGGGACTTCTGCGGCTATAGCTGAAGAGGGTATTCCTGTAATAGAAATTTCTGACTACACGGGGGCAGATGAGATGTTTGATGGTAGGCTTAAGACTATTCACCCAAAGGTTCATGGAGGGCTGTTGTTTCGCCGGGATCATCCTGATGATCCGCGGCAGGCGCAAGAACATGACATTCCACCTATCGACCTTTTGGTTGTTAACCTTTATCCCTTTGAAGATACCATTGCCAAAGAAGACGTGACACTTGGTGAAGCTATCGAGAACATAGATATTGGCGGTCCTGCCATGCTGCGCGCGGCATCAAAGAATTATAATGCTGTCACTGTAATCAGCGATCCGGATGACTATGATGTTGTCGCCGCTGAGATTGAGGAGAATGAGGGAGAGACCAGTTTAAAGACCCGGGAGGCATTGGCGATAAAGGTATTTCAGCGGACATCTCAATATGATGGTGCCATAAGCGGATACCTTAACAAGTGCCAGAGGACGGAGAGTCGCTACAGCATTTCTTTGCCTCTGGCATCAGAATTGCGCTATGGCGAGAACCCTCACCAGGAAGCATCCCTTTATGGCGACTTCAATAATTATTTCACGCAACTTCAGGGCAAGGATCTTTCTTACACCAACGTGCTCGACATTTCAGCCGCGGCGGATTTGATCGGTGAGTTTAAGCGCCCAAGTGTAGCCATCCTGAAGCACACCAACCCCTGCGGAGTTGGATGCGCGGATGAGGGGGAGGATCTGCGTGATGCGTGGGAAAAAGCTTTCGAGACAGATCGTCAGGCTCCATTCGGAGGGGTTATCGTCTGTAATCGACCTTTATCAGAGGGGCTTGCGCGTGTTATCGGGGGAATCTTTACGGATGTGATCATTGCTCCCGGGTTTGATGCTGAAGCTCGCGCGATTCTGCAGAAGAAAAAAAATCTGCGCTTAATGCGCGTGTCGGAAGCCTTCTTTACTAAGGCTGTCGATGAGCCTGTTGTAAGGTCAGCTCCTGGCGGGCTTCTTGTCATGGATGCGGATTCAACTGCGCTTGGACTTGACGCATTGGAGGAGAAGGTTAAGACCTCGCGCCCTCCCAGTGCCGATGAAATGGAGGCGATGCGATTCACCTGGAGAGTTTGCAAGCACGTCAAATCCAATGCTATCGTTTTTGGCGGGCGGGACAGGACGTTGGGAGTTGGTGCCGGGCAGATGTCCCGTGTCGATGCTTGTCGTATCGCTGTTTGGAAGGCGGGTGAAGCAGGGCTTTCCCTTGAAGGCAGCGTGGTTGCAAGCGATGCAATGTTTCCCTTCCCTGATGGATTGGTGTCAGCTGCTGAAGCAGGAGCCACCGCGTGTATCCAGCCCGGGGGATCGGTTCGTGATGAAGAAGTCATTGCTGCGGCGGATGAGCGGAATATGGCCATGGTTTTCACCGGGCGCCGTCATTTCCGGCACTAGGCCGATTTGACGTCTTCTGTTTTCGTGCACATCTTGGGTGGTGCAGAATGATGTGCTTGAGCTAGGGGTAAATATTGATCACGTTGCGACGTTGAGGCAGGCTCGTTATGCCGGGCAGTCAGGCAGTCATTGTGCTGAGCCATGCGTTGTTCAGGCGGCGCTGGAAGCGGAAAAGGGAGGCGCCACAGGAATTACGGCCCATTTGCGTGAAGATCGTCGTCACGTTCAGGATGACGACCTGGTGGCCTTGAATGAGCAAATCTCTACTCGCCTTAACTTTGAGCTTGGAAATAGCCCAGATATTGTCGCTTTAGCAGTTTCCTTGGCTCCTTATTCAGCCTGCATTGTCCCCGAGAACCGGCAGGAGGTGACAACGGAAGGCGGGCTTGATGTCCATTCAAATAAGGATGATTTGATGCCCGCTATCAGTATGCTCCAGCAGGCAGGGGTTCGGGTGAGTCTGTTTATTGACCCTTCAGTGAGGCAAGTAGAGGCAGCTGCCGAATGCGGGGTTGAAATGATTGAGCTTCATACCGGCAAATATGCAAATGCAATAACGGCAAAGGGTCTCTCCGATGAAGTTTCCCGGATGCGCGAATGTGCTCAGCTGGCTAATCAATCTGGATTACAGGTTAATGCCGGGCACGGGATCACAACTGGAAATTTACCCGGGTTGTTTGACGTGCCTCATTTGAAGGAATTGAATGTCGGGCACCATCTGGTCTCTCGCGCCCTTCACGCTGGCTTATGCGCTGCCGTCAAAGAAATGTGCGAGGTAATGAGCAATTACCGCGGATAATCATCTTTGATTGCCGCTTAGTCAAAATTCAAGGGGGCTGGATCGGCAGGTGTTTTTCTCCCAGGTGCTGATTCGCCTTGGGGAAGGCTTTCGGAGCTTGGCAGAATTCCGTCGAGAAGACGTCTAATGCCTCGCTCGGCATAAACACTATTGGGATAAATTCGCTTGGCTTTCAGGTAATAAGTCAATCCCATGCCGGAATGCCCGTCGTCTTCTAGGGTTTTTGCCTTGTCGAGGATTTTGGCGAAATCAGTAACTTTTAGGGTGAGAGCGGTTAGTAGTTTGTTGAGTTCAATGTCATCACCGGAATCGGTAGCAGCTTCCTTGGCCATTTCCCATGCGCCCCACGGGTCCTTTTTTTCAGAGAGCCCCTCGATTTTAGCCAGGGTAAACTGAAGTTCCATCGCTCCGCCCAATACTCGTTCAAGTTGCTCTTTGCGCTGTGGGTCATTTTGAACGGCGGCTATGAAGCGACCCTGTTGTTTCATGATTTCCCTGTGATTGTTCTGGGACAGGAGAGTGTCGAGTTGGTTAAGGGTTGTGACCTGAACGTCCGCAACAGATGCGAAAAGCTCGTTCTGTTCCTTAATTTGAGGGTTCAGGGGCCAGGCTTCGATTGCCATTTGCATTTGGCGGCTATATTCGTCCATGTCACTTTTTTGCGCGGCAATCTTTGCCTGCGCAAGGCTTGAATTGCTCATGTTAGTGTAGAACTGAATTCCTGCCTTGGCCTTTGAGTAGTTGAAATCCTTTGCCCCGTTGCGCATTCTTTCAACGATTTCATCAGCAGATTTGTAGTCGCGAACCTCCATGGCACTGAGTAGTGCATCAGCATCCTGAACAAAGCGCTGGACTTTTTGCTTCGAATCGCGGGCAAGTGTGCGAATTCTTGGAAGGTATTCGCCTACGAAGAATGACTCGGCCAGTCTCTTGGAAGCGCTTTCCAACTCATCTTTTTCAACAAGGAATTCGAATGCGCGCACCCCTTCGTCGACGTCGCGGATGATTTCATTGGCGAACATATCCAGCGATGTAACCGTTGGACTGACGCCAAGTCCTTTTGCCAACATTTTGTCTGCATCAGAGCCTTCCTTTATCTCAATAATTCCATCACCATCTCGGAAGAGTCGGCGATACATGCGTGAAGCAATGATCACGTGCTCCCAGCGCCGTTGGACAGCAAACTGAAGGATCAGTGCCTGATACTCAACCTTGGCCTGCAATTCAGAAATTCCAATTTTAGCCTTGTTGGCAAGCTTCATTGCTTCTATTTCCGCCAATCGCTGGAAATACCCGGCAACTCTGCCAGTGTTGGAAACTGCTTTACCGGTGTTTTGGCTTCCTCCGCCTTTTCCTTCGCCCTTGGCTCCGCCTCTTTTTCTTTCCGCCTCCTCGATAAGGTTTTCCGAAGTGGCCACTTCAACATTCCAGTGGAGTCCTTTCTTTTCGCGTTCCAGCGCAGCATTGGTATAAACCAGCGCTGCTGCATTTTTCTGGCCATGATAGACGCCTAGTATTGCCTGTGATAATGAATCGCACAGGTTGGCGTCGATGCGATAGCGGGATGCGCGGGGGAGCAGGGCGACGGCATCCTGAAGGGGGCGTCCGCCTGTTTTATGAGGTGAGAGCTGATCAAGGATCTCTCGTATAAGCAGGCGATATTCCTCATCTTCACTTTCATCATCAGCTTGCGTGTTGAGGTATTTTTCAAAGCGTGCACGCATCAGGCGATTGTTGGTAACATTCCAGTTTTGGCCGTCCCAGCTGAAGATTTCAGTGCCGGGGTTGAAGACCGGAACATCTGTACCCAGGAAGGGCTTGCTCTTCCTGGGTGGGGTTTTGTTCACCACTGTGGTGTTTCCAGGCTGCGTTGATGTGGTGCTCGTTGCTCCGCCTGCTGTATCAGGGCCGGTGAGAACCTGTGCGGTACACTCGCCGTCTGTCATGAGAAGCAGTGCGGATAGAATCACCAAGTTACTGTAATTGGGGGTCATGGCAGGGTGGTTGTGATTAGGTTCAGGAGCGGACAAGTTCGCGGGCGACGAGGAATTGTTTTTCGGCCACTTCAACCTTGAAAGTAAATCGGTCTCCTACGTTGATGCTGAGATCTTTGAATTTTTCCGGCACGATGACCGGGAGGCTTTCTCTGGTTGCACCTTGTTCGATATAAACAGATACAACTTGTCCGCGATCTCTCGTCCATCTGAGTTTTTCATCAATTGTTCCCGTGATTCGCCAGACAGTCCCGCCCATGCTGTTTCCGCTCCTGATATAATTTGTGATATCCAACTCGCTCACTGAGCGCATTGAATTATCCGGGCTGAATGAGTTGGAATTAAAAATAAGCGTTGCTAGTATGCCTGCTACAGCAAGCCCAATGGCAATGCATGTCATTTGGGTAGGGCTTAGACCCTGTCTTGCGCGGCGAGCCATAATCAGTTGCTTAACAAAGCTAATTTAGTTGAGTTCGGGTGAAATGCAAAACGTGTATCTGAATTCGCTAGTTATCGCTTCTGCCCGCCTTAATGCCACTTGTGGCGTTTAGCCCCAATATAAGCGGCAACAAGGCCGCCTGTGATATGCAAGGCAAGGACTGTGTAGCAAAACCCAACGGCAAGGATTGAGGTGTCTTCGGTGATGGTATTGATGGCTTGGCTGAATTGTGCGTCTTTCATGAGGTCAAGGTTTCCTGACCATCCCCAGTATGCTGAGATGAAGGTGCGGGTAATAGGCTCCAGCCATTGAGGTAGAGCGAGAACAGCGCCGGAGAGAGGCAACTGAAATCCTACCAGGTAGATACTCAGTAGTGATGCTTGTGCGGGTGTGCTCATTACGCCCGAGATGCCCAAACAAATTGAAGTCATTGCGGCGTTTACGAGGATGAGAATAGCGAGTCGACCCACAAGTTCTCCCGGTAGTGAGGGGATCATAAACTCAACAAATATTCCCATCCAGATTGACTGGATGGCAACAAGCACCAAGAGAAACAAGACTTTACTGCCAATGTAGCTGGATACATGGAGACCGGCGAACTTCTCTTTCTCAAAAAGCAGTCGTTCTCCCGCAATCTCACGTGCTGAGTTGTTTGATCCCATCAGTGTTAAAAGGATTACCTGGAACATGACCAAGCCCGAGAGAAGTCCGCCAATTTTAAGGTGATCGGCAGTAACCTCCATTTGGGTGCCCATTTTCTCAATTGGGTTGAGGGAAGTCAGGTTTGGCTCGTGCCTGGGCTGAGGAATGCCATCAAGCCCAAAGATGACAACCAACAACGGGAAGCCGAAGAGCATTGCCATTTGCAGGAAAATTTGAGTCCGGTCCCGGAAAAATATTTTCCAGCGGCGTGCTAACAATACCTGTAATTGTGCAAGGCGACCGGGAATGGAGCTTGTCTCATGTGGTCCGTCGTCGGTGGCATGAGCGGGTTGTTCCTTCAACGTGTTGTTCTTATAATACGAGGCGCGGTGCTTTTCCCAAGATTTATGCCATTGGACCGGAGTTTGTTTGGTCAGCGTGGGATAGATGTTCTCAGCGCTATCAACACTGAAATAGTGGGTAATACGTTCAGGAGGACCGTGATAGACAACCCGCCCCTCAAAGAGGACGAGGACAGAGTCGTATAGCTCAAGGTTGCTGAGGCTGTGTGTTACATTTACGACGATACGGTTTTGCTCATGCGAAAGCTGGTGCATCAGTCTTACGATTTCCTGCTCGGACTTTGGGTCCAGTCCGCTGGTTACTTCGTCACATAGAAGGAGTATCGGGTTGCTGGCGAGTTCAAGGGCCAGTCCCAATCTGCGTTTTTGCCCGCCAGAGAGAACTTCCACTCGGCGATGTCTTAACTCCTTTAGCCCTACCTTACTGAGTATGTTGTCACGAATCCCAATGACTTCCTTGTGTGACCTGGCGCGAACTCGAAGTCGGATGGTGCTTTCAATGCTTTCCTCAACGCTCAATTCATCGAAAGCGATGCTGAACTGTGGAACATAGCCTATCTCGGATGGAGAGAGGTCTTCATCTTCTGCTAGATTTCTCCCGTTCCAGAATATGGATCCACTGCTTTCCTCATTGAGGCCGGCGATGACCCTCAAGAGTGTTGTTTTCCCACAACCTGAGGGGCCAACGATTGCCATGAAGTGGCCTTGGTTGACTTGAATCGAGGCCTCGCTGATGAGTTCGATCTCCTCATCTTCTTTATCAATGGTATAACAGATTTTATCTAGACTGAGCACTGTGCAGGTTTTGCGTATTTCTTACAATCTGGTAAATAAACCCGCAAAATGGACTCAGGCAACGCCTGAAAAAATGGTCGAAAGCTTATTAAGAGGGGGTATTTTAATAGTATGAAGCGCTAATGGTGCTTTGCTTAGAGAAATTATTGAATGGCTCAAAGGAGGAAAAGGAAAAGCGCGCCTGGGAAAAAAGGGGTAACGCGTCGGTTAATCGTGGCGGCGTTAACAATGTTTGTCATTGTTGTCGTTGGTGGTTTTGTCGTCTTGCTTGCATTGCGAGCTTATCTCCACAGTGACAAATTTAGCGGGTTGGTAAGTGGAGAAGTTTCGCGGGCTTTTGATGCAGATGGCGAATTTGCCGGGTTTCAGTGGACGGGAATGGCCTCATATACCGATTCATTTACAGCCGATGGCCGACCCGGAGCTTTTTTTGATAAGGCAAGGGCGGACAGTATCAGGGCTAGAGTAAACTTTGGTGCGGTCTGGGATCGGGTCTGGGAAATAACAGATGTTGATGTTGACCGATTAAATGTATTGGTTTCCCCGGCAGGGATTGCGCAACCAGGGAAAAGTGAGGAGAACGTCGATGAAGAGGTTGTGGAAACAGAAAGTGGATCCAGTGGGGGGTGGCTGAGTGCGTTTTTGCCAAAACGCGTCGAGGTGAAAAGAGTTGGAGTGGCAGAGGTGAACTTTGATTATCGATCCAAGGAAGCAACCCTCTCAGGACGTGGGACAATGCTTGAAATAAAACCGACGCTGATTCCTGAGGTTTATAGGATTGTTGCCCAGGGGGGGAGGATAACTTACCCTGGCAGCCCGGTGCTGAATCTTGAGGGCAGCGAGGTTCGTGCAGGGAACGGGAAAGTCATCATCGATCGTGCGGCCTTTGAGTTATTTGATGACTCCACTGTTAACTTGAATGGAGAGGTTAAGCTAGCTGCTGCCTCCGATCAGGTCTTGGACTTAAAGGCCCGCTTCAGGAGCGTGCCGGCCAAGGAGCTCTTGCCCGAAGATTGGGTTAAGCGGTTAAAGGGGATGGTGGAGGCAGAGGTTGATGTCACCGGTCCTATGCCTGGCAATGGTTCAGAAGGTCCGCTTATAGAGGGGCAAGCAAGGTTAATTGACGGTGTCTTTGAGGCAATGCCCATATTGGATCGCCTTGATGAAATTTTGGGCTCTAGCCGCTTCCGTCGGCTTTCCTTTAATGAGTTCAAGGTGGACTTTCGGCACCTTCGATCAACGACCACACTAGAAGACGTTTACCTTTTGGCTTCAGGTACCGCTTGTCTCAAGGGCAGGGCTGTCCTTGGTGGTCAAGCTGGACCTTCCGGGATGTATATGCTTGGTGTGACCCCCGATGTCATCAAATGGTTGCCCCTAATTAAGAAATCGATTGTTGAGGGAGTGTTCTGCCATGAACGCGATGAGGCTTTTGCTGCCGTGTTCGGTTCCTTTAGTTCTTCCGCGGAGAAGCCACCTGAGGGGTTTCGATGGGCTGTTTGCCGGATTGACCCAACGGCCAAGGATCCATTTACTGCCGATATCCGTGATCAATTTTTCAGTAAAGGCGGGCTTGCACTGTGGGCTGAACTTGTTGGGGCAGGGGAAAGGGGATTGCAGGCTATTGGTCTTCTTACCCGAAGGGCTGGGGAGCAAGGTGTGGATTTAATGGAGATTCTGACCGAAGGGGCAGGGCAGGGAACAGGGGGATTGATTGGTCGAGAAAACCTGATGAGGGCTGCCGGTGAGTTGGGTGTTGAAGCGGCAATGGCTAAGGCTTTGGACGGATTGGTTGAGGGGGTGACTGAGATTCCCGGGACAATTTTGCGTGCGGGGAGTGATCTCCTTGATGGAATAATCCCGTAAGAAGCGCAGCTTGCGCGCATTTGACCCTTGGTTTGCGGGCGGTTAACCTGAATCATTGAAATGGATATCATTGTCTGCGTATTGCGTGGCGTAATCGGAGTGGCAGGGCTACTTGGAGTTGCCTTCTGCCTAAGCTCCGAGCGCAAGAGTATTAACTGGCGAGTTGTTGCAGGAGGGTTATTCCTGCAACTTGTGATTGCGGCGTTGATACTGGGTAATGTTCCCGGTGTGGCGCTCATGTTTGAGGGCATGTCAAAATTCTTTGTGGCTCTTTTTGGATTTGCAATGAGTGGGTCTGAATTTGTTTTCGGAGTCTTAGGGAATCCGGCAAGCATAACAGAGGAGCTTGGGACAGATCGAGGCTTTGTGTTTGCCTTTCATGCCCTGCCAATGATTATCTTTTTTTCCGCGCTTTCCTCGTTGCTTTATTACATTGGGGTTTTGCAATGGATCGTGAAGATACTCGCCTTTGTAATGAGCCGGATGATGAACCTGTCCGGCGCGGAAAGTCTAGCCGCTGCAGCTAATGTGTTCGTGGGGCAGACAGAGGCGCCCCTGGTCATTAAGCCTTATATTCCGAAAATGACACGGTCTGAGTTGGCCGCTTTGATGGTGGGGGGGATGGCTACAATTGCCGGCTCGGTTTTTGGCGCTTATGTGATTTTTTTAGGAGGTGGCGATGAAAAAGAAATGCAGACATTCGGCAAGGTATTGCTCTGTGCGTCACTGATGAATGCACCTGCGGCACTTCTCATTGCCAAGGTTCTGGTTCCAGAAACCGGTGAGGTTAGTCGTAATTTGAATGTTTCAAGGGAGAGAATTGGCACCAATGCTATCGATGCAGTTGCCAATGGTACAAGTGAGGGACTTAAGCTCGCGTTAAACGTGGCGGCAATGCTGATTGCCTTCATTGCCATTATAGCAATGTTTAATTTCATGCTTGGCTCATGGGTAGGAGTGATCCCGCTCCCTGGTGAAGTAAGTAATATCAATGCGTTGGTTAATAATCTCAGCGGGGGGAGCTTTGAGAGATTATCGCTTCAGGCGCTTTGCGGTTTCGTGTTTGCGCCGGTGGCCTGGCTTATTGGTGTTGGCGGGGAGGAGATTCTCAAAGTAGGTCAACTCATCGGCGTAAAGGTCATCGCCAATGAGTTTGTTGCTTTCGCGAGCCTTGGTGACTTAAAGGCGGCAGGCGAACTGAGTCAGCATGCCGTATTTTTATCGACCTTTGCGCTTTGTGGATTTGCCAATTTTGCTTCTATTGGCATTCAAATTGGCGGGATAGGGGGGCTTGCTCCAGAGAGAAAGGCAGATATTGCCAGACTTGGCATCAAGGCCCTGATTGGAGGAACTCTGGCGAGTCTTCTTTCGGCCTCAGTGGCGGGGATGTTTTATGGCGCAGGTATGACCGGGTAGCTCAGGAGGGCGCATCGCCAAATATCCTGCCACTAATCAATCCTTGCCTGCTTAGGCGTAAGACATCTCAATGAAGCCCTCAAGCTTGCGGAGCCTTGTCGGGTGGCGCATCTTGCGAAGCGCTTTGGCTTCTATCTGGCGTATCCGTTCTCTGGTGACCTCAAACTGTTGCCCTACTTCCTCAAGAGTCCGGGTGTATCCGTCCAGGAGACCAAAACGCTGCTCCAGCACAGCCCGCTCTCTCTCTGTCAGCGTATCCAGAACATCCTTAATCTTAGATCGCAGCAGAGTGAAGCCTGTTTGCTCCATTGGATTATCAGCCTTTATGTCCTCGATAAAGTCACCAAAGCATGTGTCATCAGCTTCGCCTACCGGCGCCTGAAGCGAAATAGGTTGCTGCGCCATCTTTAGGACGGCGCGAACACGCTGAACAGGCAGGTGAATTTCCTCTGCGATCTCGTCTTCAGAAGGTTCACGGCCATATTCCTGCACTAGCTGCTTTTGCACTCGCATCAGCTTGTTGATTGTTTCAATCATGTGAACCGGGATGCGGATAGTGCGTGCCTGGTCTGCTATCGAGCGAGTGATGGCTTGTCTTATCCACCATGTCGCGTAGGTGGAGAACTTGTAACCGCGCTGATACTCAAACTTTTCCACCGCCTTCATCAGTCCCATGTTTCCTTCCTGAATAAGGTCAAGGAAGGAAAGTCCGCGATTGGTGTATTTCTTTGCTATGGAAATAACAAGGCGAAGATTCGCTTCAACCATTTCGGCTTTTGCCCTCACGGCAGCCTTTACCCACTTGCGCAGCTGCATGAAGTTGTCCTTGTGCTCCTCGGGAGTGTGCCATGAATTAAGGCAATATTCGCTAAACTTTTCATGCGCCTCGGGATTGGCGTTTGATCTCTTAGTCTTGCGTTCAAGGCTAGTGAAACTGGCATGATAATCACTGACTTTGTCCAGAAACTCATCAAGAACTTTTTCCTTGTAGTGGAACCTCTTGTAAGATCTGGCCAGTTTGGCAATTAATGAATTGAAGCTCTCTTCAAGCTTTTTCTTTGAGCGGACCTTCGGTTTTTGCAGTTTCCGGTAGGCGTTATCAGCCTCCGATTTTGTGTCCGTGACCTGCGTCTTGAGGCGTTGCAAGCCCTTCAGGTAACGCTCCCTGCTTGTGATTTCTTTGTCAGATATTACCCGGTCGAACCTTTCGTTTCCTTCAATTAAACGATCGGCAATGTTGAGGTAAAGCTCGCTGGCAAATCCAAATCGATGGAGCAATCTGTGAGCATGCTTTTCTGCAGTCTCAATGCGCTTTGAAATCTCAACCTCCTGCTCGCGTGTCAGGAGCGGGACTTGTCCCATTTGCTTGAGATACATTCTGACCGGGTCGTCAAGGATGTCGAGCTTGGTTCCGGGCTTCTGGGGCTCGTCGTCATTCTGTTGCTTTTGTTTCCTGATCTCGCTGACCTTATCGACTTGTGAGGCGTCGATAATGTCGAACTCCATGTTCTGCAGCCGTGAAATGACATCTTCCAGTAGGGGTGTCTTCGTGGCAGAGGCGGGGAGAGCTTCATTGACATCGTCAAATGTCAGATAGTCCTGCTCCTTGGCCAGTTTTATCAGCTCACGAATTTTTTCCTGAATTTTCGGGGAGTCAATGTTGAGCGAGTCATCCTTGGAGGATGATGCAGAGTTCTCGGGGGCTTGGGTCAAGTCCTGAGTGGACAGTGCGGAGTGTGCCGCATTTTTTCTGGGACGACCTCGTGGGCGTTTGATTCTCGGATCGCCGGTAATGCCGTGTTTGGCGAGAATTTGTGTGCGCAGTTGCTCCTCTTCCTTGGTTGGTCGACCTCTCCGCCGCTTGGGTAAGTCGATAATCCCTTTTAGGGTGGCAACTTTCTCCATCTCAATAACAACGCCATTAACTGTTATGCTCTTCGGCGTGCTGGATGTGTCGGGGTTCCCTTTTGGTGATGAGGCTTGCGGCTTAGGCTTTTTCTTTCGGCCTGGCTTGTCGTTCACCTTTTTACTGGTGACGACGGTCCGTTTTGTTTGCTTGGAGTTCTTCCTTTTTGAGGAAGGTCGATGTGTTGAGGTAGATGTTTTGCCCGGCATTATGATGGTGTGAGTTTTCAGTATGGGGAATACAACAAACTCTGGTCGTTTTAAGCCCTGTGTGATGCAATATTCTTTAGGGCTATTTTGAGGTCAAGCAATTCTTTCCTTTGAGACTCAACATTGCTAGTCAAATCAAGAATTTGACTTTTGCTCAGATTGGGTTGTGCCGCTTTTGTTTTTGTCGTGTCTCGAGCAAGTTCAAGGGCTCTGATCCGTAGTCTGAGGAGGGCCCGCTTGGCATCCGCGAGTTCCAGATTGGCAAAACGCGCAACAAGGACATCCCTTAGAGCGTGTTCTTTTTCGTTGGGTAATGTGGCAAGATAGGCATTTACGACGTTTAGCTGAGTGGATTCTGGAGGATTTTCCCAGATTTCCTGCAAAAGGTCTGCGCTTGGAATTTCCTGAATGTGGGCCATTGATTCCTGTCGGGTTTCCTTCATCCATTCCCTGGTGTCCTCATGAGTGAGGGCTAGCCGGATGAGGATGCGCGCATCAGCATCTTCGACGATGAGTTGGGCGTGATGGTCCTTGGGGTCAGAATGTCTGGAGCTCGAGAAGTTCTGATCCTGTTTAACGGAATTGGCGACTCTGGTTCTGAAGTCAGTTGCGGCAATACCTAGTCGGGTTGCAACCTCGTTAATCATTGCTTCGCGAGCTACCGGGTCCGCGATGACCGAGATTGAAGGAGCCAGTTCATTCGCGAAGCTGACGCGATCACGTGGATCGTTAATGTCGAGTGAGTCATTGAGCTGGTCGATCTGGAAATGGTAAAAAGGTCGAGCGTTGTCGATGAGTAACCGGAAAGCGTCGGCGCCTTTTGATGTGATTAGTGAATCGGGATCCTCCCCGGGAGGTAGATTTACCGCTCTCACGAAGATGCCGCTTGCTGAGAGTGATTTGTAGGCACGGACTGACGCCTTGTATCCTGCGCTATCGGAGTCAAAGCATAGTAGCGCCTCGGCACGATCCCCTGCAAAACGCCTCAGGGTTCTGGAGTGATGCTCCGTGAAGGCGGTGCCGAGCGGTGCCACTGCATTCTCGATGCCGTTTTCATAGCATCGGATCATGTCTAGCTGCCCCTCGCAAATGATTACCGATTCGGACTTTGCGATTGCTCTCTTGCTTTTATCAAGGCCGAAGAAAATCTTGCTTTTGCTAAACAGCTCAGTCTCAGGGGAATTCACATATTTCGCGGTCTTGGCATTTGGATCGATAATTCTTCCGCTGAATGCAACGGTTTCCCCGAAATCGTTGTTAAGCGGGAACATTATGCGATCCCGGAATCGTGTATACAGCCCTCGGGAAGGGTTGTTTTCCTCGCGAAGAGACATGAGCCCACTCGCCGACATTAGCCGGCCGCTATACTTGTTTTCTCTTGCCCATTGAGCAAAGAGATCACCGTTTGCTGGAGCGAATCCAATATTCCATCGATTGGCAATATCGGCACCGAGTCCCCGGTCCTTGAGATATTTCCGTGCCGACTCTGCATCGTGGCTGTCGCCCTTCATCAGGTAATTATGAAACCAGTCAGATGAGGTTTTATGCAGCTGGAGAAGTTGCGCTCTTTGTTTTGCTGCGGCTCGTGCTTGCGGGTCGTCCTCGCTTTCCTTGATGGTGATTGAGACGCGTTCAGCGAGTCGCCTGATGGCTGATGGATAGTCGAGGTTCTCGTATTCCATAACGAAGCCAATAGCGCTTCCCTTGGCGTTGCATCCAAAGCAATAATAGGCCTGTCTTGATGGGCTTACCTTAAAGGATGGGGATTTTTCTGAGTGGAATGGGCAGACAGCCCAGAAATCCTGCCCTTTTTTCTGGAGAGGGAAGTATCCCTCGACCAGCTCCACGATGTCAGTGGCTCCAAGTATTTCCTGGATGGTGCTTTCCGGGATCAATCCCATTTGAGTGTGCTGTGGGTCATTTTACTGCCTTTGCCAATTGTTCTCTCTCCTGCTAGGGTAATATGAAAGACTCAAAGCCATCTAATGCAATATTCTTTGTCGGAGTTCCAAGTTATTCCCAGCTCTTGTGTCGCTGTTGTGCGTATGTTAGGTAAATTCCTTGTTGTAATGATGGTCGTGTTACTGGCCGTTATGGGGAGTTCTCATGCGCAGCAGGTGCAGCAAGAAGAGCAGGGGTGGGGGAACCGGCCAGTGATTATCGAGGTAGGGCGGTTTGCTTTTGTGACCAGAGTCCAGGGAGAGTATTTGCGTAATGCAATCACCGGTGCTTCTGAGTCAGGGGCTTCCGCCATTGTCCTCCGGATAGACTGTCCGGGTGGATTTGCCTGTGAAGCGAGGAAATTCGTTGAGTCCACGTTGAAGGCAAAGGTGCCGATTATAGCATTGGTGGACGGTGCTGCTGCAGGAGCGGGAGCGATTGCGGCCTTGTCTGCGGACAAGGTCTATTTCTCGGGAAGTAGGATCTTGGGGGGAGAGGTTGAAGCTATTGATTGGCGGGGCGCATCAGAGGATTTGCCGAAGCGCCTGACGGATTTGCGTTATTATGACCTCGCGGAGGAGTTGGGGGACTTGCTTGCAACGAAGGGGCGAGCCAAGCAAATAGTTAAGGGCTTGTGTGATCCGGATGAGGAGGTTGTTTTAAATGGCATAAAGTATTCAAGCTCCGGTGACGTCTTGAGCTTGGATTCCGTGATGGCGGGAAAGGCCGGTATTGCTGGGGGCTTGGTTGAAGGCCTTGAGGCGATGCTCGTTGCCTGTGAGCTAACTGGGGAGCCGGTCATTCTGACTGCGCCTGAGACCCAAATTCTGCGGGAAAGGCCTGAGGTTAAAGCCGGTGAGGGGCCTGCCGGAGAGGAGAGTGCATCAGGTGACAGCCCGGAAGCCGATCCGGGCCAATCCACGGTAGAGCAAGTCCAAGAAGAGTTGGCGTTTGGTCAGACACGGCTTGAAAGCTATCAGGGTAAGGTTGTTGTGATTCCCGTTGAGATGGAGTCTTTGATGCGTGAAACCAAGTTTGAGTTCATGAAGAGAGTGATCAAGAAGGCCGATGATGATCGGGCGACGGCGATCATTTTCGATCTCAACACGCCGGGAGGCATTGCCTGGTATACCGAGGAGATAATGCTTGCCGATCTACAGCAGATTTCAGTCCCAACTTATTCCTTTGTAAACCCAAAGGCGATGTCAGCTGGAGCGCTCATCGCTATAGCTACAGATCGCATTTACATGCATCCCCCTAGCACGATTGGGGCGGCGGCGCCCGTTATGGGTAGCGGGCAGGATATTCCCGAGACGATGCTGAAGAAAGTGATGAGCGATATTCTTTCAACGGCAGATGACGTTGCCAGAAGAAAGGGGCATAATCCCCAGATTGCCAAGGCCTTCATTGACACCAAGGTAGAGGTTGTTTTCGATTTGCCCTTTATTAGCCCTGAGGGAGCTCTTGAGCGCCGGAACGCCTTTGATCCGGATACCGAGAATGATCTGTTGGTGTTGAACTCGACACAGGCTGTTGAGATTATTGACGGAAGGCCGCTATTTGCCGAAGGAGTCGCCAACTCGATTGAAGACCTGATTGAGCAAGAGGGATTGGAAGGTGATGTTGTTGTGGCCAAGCCACTCGGGTTTGAAATGGTTGCGGACTGGATTGTCAAACTGGCGCCATGGCTCCTGTTGTTCGGCATCGCTGGAGCTTACATGGAGTTGAAAGCTCCCGGGTTTGGGGTTCCAGGATTCATAGCTTTGATATGCTTTGGGTTGTTCTTCTTTGGGCACAGCGTTGCGGGTTACGTAGCCGGATTTGAATCACTGGGGATTTTCCTTCTTGGGATTGTGCTGGTGATCATTGAATTCTTTGTCTTCCCGGGGCTGCTCATTTTTGGGATTACCGGGTTTGCATTGATTTTCGGATCTTTGATTTTTGCAATGATTGACCCGCTCAACCTTGATTGGGATGGCGGGTTTTCTATGGACGGGCTTGGAGTGCTTCTTGGCGGTCCATTGATTAATCTGACGATTGCCGTGATAGGCGCAGGGGGGATCATTCTTTTGCTCCTGCGCTACCTGCCATCGGTTCCAGGGTTCAGTGGATTGGTCCTGGATGCGGATGTCGGGAAGGGGACAGGGCTCGAGCCTCCAAAACTCAGTGGAGAAGGTGGGCGCTCTTTAGCCGGGGAAGACGTATTTTTGGAGGTGGGGTTGGATGGTATTGCGGAAACCGATTTGCGACCTTCCGGCAAGGCAAGAATAGGTGGTGAGCTATTTGATGTAGTTTCCACCGAGGGCTTCATAGGTGCAGGGAAAAGCATCAGGATTGTCGAGCAGGAAGGCTCACGGATCGCGGTTGAGGCAGTCCAGTGAAGGTATTGGGAACTGGTGTTTTCAGCCTGTGAATAACTTGTGTATAATGTTTTTCTTTCTGGCCAAAGGGCATGCATAAAATTTAATGGCGAAGCAGGCTTGCTTT
Source organism: Verrucomicrobiaceae bacterium (assembly GCA_024229495.1). GTDB lineage: Bacteria > Verrucomicrobiota > Verrucomicrobiia > Verrucomicrobiales > DEV007 > CACIUL01. The sequence goes on from JAAESJ010000154.1 coordinate 46,425, forward strand.
CCTCCCTTGATGTTCAAGGGATGGCGCATTTACCAATCAGCAACCAAAGGTGTTTTGTGCTTGGCTGAACCGGCATCAGGGAATTTTTCTTACTTGCTTGTGATTACGGACTTGTTCATGTTTCAGTTCTTGTAATATACGCGATCTAGGATTGCAACTAGCTCATAAAGAGAGGGTTGTAAATTCCCACAGGCTCCCCATCTTACCTTTTAAAGGTCATGATCAAAGTTCTAAAAAAGTGTATGGAGCAAGGGGGAGAAAGAAGTGATTTGGTCACTTTTTTTATCCCATAGGCGTCTTGCTTACGAGTTGTGAACCGATTGGGCGTCGCTTTGTGAATAATGTGTAAAGGCAATGATTTGTTGATAGCGAATCCGATGAGCACTCAACAGTGTGAGCAACTTACAAAGATCGCTTAAAGTCAGCTACTGCCGCCTCA
>JAAESJ010000155.1 GCA_024229495.1 Verrucomicrobiaceae bacterium
ATTGGGGAGCTCTGCACCAAGACCATCTGGGGCATGGACCTTCGTCCGCGCATGTATGCCATCAGTTTAGGGCAGCGGGAGGTCACCGGGGCTGACCCGATTGCCGAATACATTCCCACTGCTCATGTCGGTGTTGAGATTGGCGGAGGGGTGGGCTTGCACTATCATTACGGCACCCTTGGCCAGTTGCAGCATGGTGAGAACTACGCGACTGCCTACCTGCGCACGATTGGTGTGCGCCTTGATAAGCCTCGGTCATTGAAAAAATGGCCCTACAAGAAAGGCAGTGCCGTGAAGCTTTTCGTCATGGCCGGTCACCGCAACATGGAGGGTGAGCGTGCCTTTGTGCAGGAATTGGAGAAGCTCAAGGGAAGTGCGGATTTGCTGAAGGATGATACGGCAATCGCCTACAAGTACAGCCTCGGGGGAGGATACCGGGTTTCTGATGGCTGGGAGCCGCTGGGCCTAACCGGCTACTATGATACTTTCGGGCCTGAGCTGAGCTTTGCAAAGACGCTGGCGGGAAAGGAACAGGGCAATGTTGCCATTGCCAAGTTTACCCACAGTGGCTCGCAGATCATTGACTGGACCCCCGAGGGTAGCATGGCCAAGAGCAGGCATATCTACCCTGGGTTTATCGCGTTTATCAAGGAGGCAGTCAGTGAACTTGAGGCAAAGGGGAACAAGGTGGAGTTGGCGGGCATTTTCTATCACATGGGAGAGAATGACATGTCCTTCCATCCCTACCGCAGGCAGGCTGCCGAGCGGCTGCAGGCGATCATCGGAAAGAGTCGCAGTGATCTTGGGAAACCCGGGCTCAAGTGGTATGTCAGTCAGCAACCGCCCACCGATGACAAGCGCGTGAACAATGTTGACGTGGTGGCTGACGTGAGTGCCGCCGCTGCCGCTGATCCGAACCTGGTGCACATTAAGGCCTTTGAGCTGCCGGCGCAGGAAAAGAAGCTGGTGATCACCACCGAGGGAATCGTTAAGCTCGGCGAATTGATTGGCAGGGGTTATCTTTCCCGGCGTTGAGGCGTTATGCCATTGCCTTCAGGTATTCCCGGTCAAAGGCGACCAGCATGCTCTCAAGGTTTGAATAGGGCCCTGGGGTGTATGTGCGGCCGGCTATGCCCTTCTGGGTAAGTTCACTCACCCGCCAGTCCTCCCGATTGACGTTATCCCAGAATTCAATGGTGGGTTGCGGGTCAAAGTTTTCTCCATCGATGGCTTGTGGGTGATAGAGCCACTGGCAGATGATGCGCGTGTGGTTGGCGCTCACCCGCTGAAGTTGATGCATGAGCACAAAGTCCGGCTGCAGGCTGACAAGGAGTGTTGGGAACAGCAGGTAGTAATAGGCCTGCTGAAGGTTCTCCTCAGTGAGCCCGGGCAGGGGCGGGGCGGTTCGCTTGCCTCCCCGGCTGAGCCCGCCACCTTCCTGGGTGATTCGCATCGGGCCGCCCAGGAAAGGCCCTTCCTCGAGGTCATTGCTGGTTGCACGATAGTGGCTGAGCGGCTGCAGTTCCGGGTGAACGCTCGGGCAGTGGTAGCATTCCGAGTAGTTTTGCACGATCAGCTTCCAGTTGGCTGCCACCTCATAGACTTCACGGTGCACCGTCTTGAGTTCACCGATGTGCCATGGTGCGAACTTGGTCAGGATCGGTGCATAGGATTCCTCAAAAGGCTCAGGGTCATCACCGAGGTGGACAAATACACTGCCTTCCCAAGTAGCGTGTGCCGGTGAGATGAGAGGATAATCCTCCTTCTTGAAACCTTCCGTTTCCTCCATGTGTGGTGCGCCGACAAGAGAACCGTCCAGGGCATAGCTCCAGGCGTGATAGGGGCAGCGGATGACCTTGCTGCAGTGACCGGAAGCTTGGTCAAGGATGCGTGTGCCGCGGTGCCGACACATGTTGTAGTAGACTTTTTCCTGCTCTTCCCTGTCCCTGGTCAGGATCAGCCCTTGTCCTTCAAGCTCAACGGCAGTGTAGTCACCGGGATTTTCGATTGCCGAGGAGCGATCCAGGTAGAGCCAGCGGTCATGGAATATCTTCCGCGTTTCCTCCTCAAAAACAGTGGCATCGGTGAAGTAGCGCGACTCCAGGGACTTGTTTATTGATGCGTCAGGGCTTGGCATGTTTTTATTATTGGACTGACTGGGATTAAGGTGAAGATAAAACGTGATATATCTATCACTTTGAGCTGTTACATGGTACCTGTAATTTTTGGCATAAAACTTGCGGTAAGCGGGCAAGATGAATCGACTTTACTTCTTTTCTCTATTTCTGGGCCTTCACCCGATGGGCCTTGTGGCAGCAGAGCAGGAGGCAGCCGATCACTGGTCATTCCAGATGGTAAAGCGCCCGGTATTACCGGAAGGGCAGGGCAACCCGGTGGATGCATTCCTGGGCCGGCGATTGCAGCAGGAGGCTGTCCCGGTGAATGGTCCTGCGGATTCGCGTTCACTGATCCGCCGCGTGTCGGTGGTGTTGACCGGATTGCCCCCGCAACCCGCACGCGTGAAGGCATTTGAGCGGGAATTTTCCGCGGAGGCGGACAAGGCATACATGGCGCTGGTTGATGAGCTATTGGCTTCCCCGCATTTTGGGGAACGCTGGGCACAGCACTGGCTGGATACCATTCGCTGGGCGGAGACCAATGGCTCGGAGTCCAACCTCTATCGCAAGTTGGCCTGGGTATACCGCGATTATGTGATTCGCAGCTTCAATGAGGATAAGCCCTATGACCATTTTGTGCGTGAGCAGTTGGCGGGTGATGCCATGGGTGCGGGCGATGCGACCGGGTTCCTGGTCGCAGGTCCTCATGTCCCTGCCGCGACGGTGGGACAGCAGGCCACGGCCATCCGGCAGGCTCGGGCGGACCGCATGGATGAGATCATGCAGACTGTCGGAGCCTCATTGATGGGAATCACGATAGGCTGCGCGCGCTGCCACGACCACAAGTTCGATCCCCTCTCCATTGAAGACTACTACGCGATGAGTGCAGTCTTCCAGGATATTGAGTTTGGCAGCCGTAACCCTGAGTTCTCAGATGAGCATCCGCGCAAAAAGCGCAGTGCTGAGCTGTGGGGGCAGGTCGCAGGGCAACGACGAATCCTGCAACAGACCGGTCCCTGGCAGGAGGATTGGGGAGGTTATCGGGAACTGCATTTTTCTCCCGTTGATGCAGTAGCAGTGCGAATCTCATTCAAGTCACCTTCTGTCGGCATCGATGAGCTTGAGGTTTTCGGGCCCGGCAAGGTTAATCTCAACCTGGCGCTTGCCTCACGGGGCACAAAAGTTTCCGGTCCTGAGGAAATGGTTCAAGACGGGCGCAACAGGATCACCCGGATCAATGATGGTGAGTATGGCACCATGGCCTGGCGGGCCCGTGCTCCCAATAAGTCCGAGGAACGTCCCTGGGCCCTGCTGAATTTCGACAGGGCGCAAAGGATCAACCGGCTTCGCATCAGCTCCAACCGTGAATACTACTTCGAGACGGACTACCTGACCACCAAGCCCGGATTTTCCTTTACCAACTTCGAGGTTGAGGTCCAGGGGAAGGATGGCAAGTGGAAGAAGGTCGCGTCCACCTGGTGGATTGAGAACGGGTTAAACAAGAAACAGCCGGCGCGCGCCGCTGCGGTGAAGAAGTTGAAGCAACTTGCCTATGCCCTTGCCGAGGAGGGGCCTCGTCCCAGTTTTGTCGGGCGCTTTATTAAACCGAAGATTACCCGTGTTCTGCACCGCGGAAGTCCTGAAAATCCTGCGCAGGAGGTGATGCCGTCAGCGCCGGAAATACTCTCAGGTGACTTGAGCCTGACATCAGCTAATTCCGGCAGGAAACGCCGGTCCCGTTTCGCGGATTGGGTTACCGATCCAAAGAACCCGCTCACTGCGCGTGTCATGATCAACCGTATCTGGCACCACGTGTTCGGTGCGGGCATCGTGGTTACCGGCAATGACTTTGGTGCTGCCGGGGCACTGCCCACCCATCCAGAGTTACTTGACTGGCTGGCCGCGGAATTCATGAAACCGGGACGCGGGAACTCCAGGGCATGGTCAGTCAAGGACATGATTCGCCTTCTGGTTCATTCGGATGCCTTCAAGAGATCAAGTGCGCCCCGAGCCCAGGGATTACAACCCGACGATGCACTCCTGTGGCGTTACCCGCCGCGGCGGATTGAGGCGGAAGTTATCCGGGACGGTATCCTGCAGGCCTCCGGCAGGCTTGACGACTCAATCGGAGGGCGCAGTTATCGCATTCACAACGTGAAGAAGACCTACGCGCAGTGGCAAGTGGTGGATAATCACGGCCCGGGCACCTGGCGGCGGATGATTTACCAGGAGCGCATGCGCCGTGTCGATGACCGGATCTTTACCGCCTTTGACTTTCCCGATTGTGGTCAGGTGCGGGCAAAGCGGCCGGTTTCGACCACGCCACTGCAGGCACTCAACCTGATGAACAGCCCGTTTGCCGTTGAGCAGGCTGACTATATTGCCGAGCGTGCGCGCAGGGAATCAGGGGAAGGCGAAGCTGCCGTGCGGCGTTGTTTCCAGTTGTTGCTTTGCCGTCGTCCCAATGCTGATGAATTGAGGGAATGCATGCAGGTTGCCGGGGAACATGGTTTAAACTTTGTCTGTCGGGCCTTGATGAATTCCAATGAGTTTGCCTTCCTGCCATAATGAGTGCTGAAAAAATTTCCCCAATCGGGCGTGGTCTCCTGAACCGGCGCGACTTCATGCGCAATACCGGATTTGCCCTTGGTGGCCTCGGCCTGGCGGATTTATTAAGTGCTGAGGACCCGGTCAATTTCAGCGGCAAGTCATCGATCCGACCGGATATTGATCCGGGTAACCCGTATGCCCCGCGCCCACCACACTTTGTCCCGGCTGCCAAACAGGTGCTGGTGATCTATTGCCCGGGGGCTGTGAGTCATGTCGACACCTTTGATTATAAGCCACAGCTTGAGAAGCTCCATGGCCAGAAGCCGCCAAACATTCCGGCAGTCACCTTCGAGGGCCCCAGCGGCAACATTGCGAAGCCGTTCTGGGAGTTCAAGCCACGCGGGCAGAGTGGTAAGATGACCTCGGAGCTGTTGCCCCGCCTTGGAGCCATGGCTGATGATTTCTGTTTCTTTCACGCGCTTCACACCCAGACCAGTGCCCATCCCCAGGGGGAGAATTTCTTCAATAGCGGCTTCACCATGGAGGGCTTCCCCTCATTTGGTGCCTGGACGACCTATGCGCTGGGGACCGAGAACGCGGACTTGCCTGCCTTTGTCGCGATCAATGATCCCCGTGGATTGGCGCGCTCGGGGAAGAATAATTTTGGTAGCGGATTTTTGCCGGCGTCCTTCCAGGGAACCGACTTTAATTCCAGGAATCCGCCGGCCAATCTCAATAGGCCCGTCAACTTTACTGCTGCCGATGACAAGGCCACGGTCGATTTGTTACAACGCCTCAACGGGCGGCACCTTGAGCGCTTTCCGGGTGATAGCAATCTGGCTGCCCGCATTGCGAGTTATGAACTGGCGGGTAAAATGCAGACCTCAGTACCTGAGGTGATGGATATTTCCAATGAGCCCGCTGCCATTCACCGTGAATACGGAACAGACCAGGGATCGAACCTGAAGAAGGAATATGCAAAGAACTGCATCCTTGCCCGGCGCCTGATCGAGAAGGGGGTGAGGGTGGTGCAACTCTTTAACGGCAGTGATCCTTCCGGTGGGAACGGCATCACGAACTGGGACTCGCACAGCAATATCCTCAAGACCCATGCCATGCAGGCCGAGATCATGGATCAACCCACGGCGGCACTGATCCATGACCTGAAACGTCGCGGATTGCTGGAGGATACCCTGGTGGTGTGGGCGACTGAATTCGGGCGCATGCCATTTCTGCAGGGCAATGGCACGGGACGTGACCACAATCCGGATGCGTTCACCTGTTTGCTTTCCGGTGCGGGGGTAAAGAAAGGTTTCAGTCATGGCGAGAGTGATGAGTTCGGGTTCAAGGCGGTAAAGAATAGCACCAGCGTATACGACTTTAATGCAACGATCCTGCACCTCATGGGTCTGGATCATGAACGGTTGACCTACTATCACAACGGGCTTGAGCGCCGATTGACCAATGTGCATGGCCATGTGGTAAAAGAGGTCCTTGCCTAGGAATGAAACCTTTCGTTTTCCAGTTGGCCTAGATGTGGTCAAGATGATTGAATAGCTCCAGAAAATCCGCGCAATTCGCGGATTTCGCAAAAAACTCAGCTTTGATTGATTTAGGCATTAATGGCCAGATTTTACAAAAAAATGGCTAGTCTTCTCAAGAGCCAAATGTGTATTTACGGTAAGGATTGTATATCGAGAGATACAGCCGTCCCTTTAAGGAGAGTGCTGGCCTAGAATAGCAAATAAGGTCAAAATGATCCGTCCAGATTCTGCATCGTCGGGAGTGGTATTACATATAAATTATTATCCAACGAAATGCATTTTCTTGCTTTGCACTTGCCCTTCCTGCTCCTGCTCCCTGCTGTTTCTGTGCTGCAAGGACAGGAGATAAAGCCTGATGTGCTCTTTGCCCGTAAGATACTGCCGCTTTTTAATGCCAAGTGCCTTGCCTGCCACGGGGAAGATCCCGGGAAGAAACTGAAAGGGGACCTTGATATGCGGGAGCGTGCGGGGCTTCTCAAGGGTGGAGAAAGCGGGGAACCCTCGATTGTCCCGGGCAAGGCGTTGCAAAGTCCGTTGTATTTGGCGGTTACCCGAGAGCATGAGGATGACTGGGAGGCGATGCCGCCCAAGGAGAATGATAAACTCAGCGCGCAGCAGGTTAAGTATATCAAGCAGTGGATTGAGGGCGGGGCACCGTGGCCGGATGAAAATCGCCTGGCTGCCATCTTCAAGGAAGCCAATCCCTGGGGGGAAGCCGAAGGTGCCCTGGTCAAAACCAGTGGCGGGCTGGATGAGGGCTGGACCAAACGGCGGTATGATCCCGAAAAATTGTGGGCTTACCAGCCGGTAAAGAAGCCGGACGTTCCGGCCGGAGGATACCCGGTTGACGCCTTCATTGAGGCAAGCTTACCCAAGGGGCTGGAGGTTGCTTCACGTGCTGCCCCTTCGACCTTGATTCGGCGCGTGACGTATGACCTGACCGGATTGCCGCCTGCCCCGCCGCAGGTTCAGGCATTCATGGAGGCCTGGGAGAAGGATGAGAAGATGGCCTGGGAGGAGTTGATTAAACGCCTTCTGGCCTCACCACATTACGGGGAGCAGATGGCGCGCCATTGGCTCGACGTGGTGCGTTATGCCGATTCGGCCGGTTTTTCCAATGACTACCCTCGGCCGCATGCCTGGCGGTATCGCGATTACGTGGTGCGATCGTTTAATTCCGATAAGCCTTATGACAGGTTCGTGAGCGAGCAGATTGCAGGAGATGAAATCAACCCTGAAGATCCCGAGCACCTCATCGCAACGGGGTTTCTGCGTATGGGGCCGTGGGAGCACACGGCCATGAGTGTTGAGGCGGTCACCCGCCAGCAGTATCTTGACGACGTGGTTAATTCCGTTGGAGTGACTTTTTTGGCCAATGAGCTGCGTTGTGCCAAGTGCCATGACCACAAGTTTGACCCGGTTCCGACCAGGGATTATTACCGGATGCAGGCCATTTTTTCCCCGGTGGTATTTTCTGAGCGCAAGCTGCCCTGGCAACCTTATGAGAACAAGCAGGGCATCCAGGAGGATCATGCACGTTACCAGCGCTTATTGAAGGGCAAGGGTATTCGCAGCATCGCCTCTTTGCCGGAAGGGGACCGTCCTGTGCAGGAGTTTGACAGGGAATCGGAAAAGATCGGTCAGGGTAAGGTCAACAGGAAGCGCCACCAGCAGCTTAATTACCAGGTGAAGCGCGGCAACCGGCTGGTCTTCTCGGTAATGAGCGGGGATCCGGAGTCAATCCGTATCCTTAAAGGAGGATCCATAGAGTCTCCGGGTGAGGAAGTGGGACCGGGTTATCTCAGCCTGTTTGCCGGCTCAGAGGAAGCGTCCTCAGTCACTGAAGATAAGTCCGGCCGGCGGAAAGCGTTGGCACAATGGATTACCGGTAAAGACAACCCGCTCACTGCAAGGGTCATCGTTAACCGCGTCTGGCAATGGCACTTCGGCCAGGCCATTGCCGGTAACCCGAACAACTTTGGCGGGACGGGGAAGTTGCCAACGCATCCTGAATTGCTCGACTGGTTGGCGGCAACCTTTGTCGAGGAAGGGTGGTCGCTGAAGAAACTTCACCGGCACATATTGATTTCATCAGCCTATCAGCGTTCCGTAACACATCCCGATCCGGTGGCAGTAGCGAGGCTGGATCCCGATGGCATGAGTTATGCCGCCTTCAAGCCGCGCCGGCTTACCGCCGAGGAGTTGCGTGATTCCATGCTGGCGGTTTCCGGCGAACTTAACCGCACACTGGGAGGCATCCCATGTCACCCTGAGATTAATGAGGAGGTTGCCATGCGACCGCGCCATATCATGGGCTCAGTGGGGCCGGCCTATCAGTCTGATCCCAGGCCGGAACAGCGCAATCGTCGCACGCTTTACGCCGAGCGGATTCGCACGCTGGCCGATCCGATGCTGGAGGTTTTCAATAAACCGGGCCCTGATCTTTCCTGTGAGCGGCGCGAGAATGCCAC
>JAAESJ010000156.1 GCA_024229495.1 Verrucomicrobiaceae bacterium
CCCGCGCCGAGCCCAGCGCCTGCCCCTGAGCCGACCCCTGAGCCGCCCCCTGAGCCGACCCCTGAGCCGCCCCCTGAGCCGACCCCCGAGCCAGACTCCAGTGAACTTTACTGGGAGCCTGAGCCGACCCCTGAGCCAAGCTCCGAGCAGGATTCCGTGATGCGTGACCGGATCGAACTCTGGGAGCAGTTTGCTGCTGCAGGAGTCGAGCCAGCTTTAGCGCCGGAGGTCGCCGATACGCCGGAGGTCGCCGATACGCCGGAGGTCGCCGATACGTCGGAGGTCGCCGATACGTCGGAGGTCGCCGATAATGACATCCTTTGTCCCAACATTCATTGCCGTTATAAAGGAACGGGGAAATGGATGAGAGCACAAGGCAACAATGCAGGGAATGGAATTGCTGCGATGATGGTCGGGATATTCATCATGGTTGGCCTGGTTTCCTCCAAGTATATTCTTCACGTGGTGCTTTCACTGGTGGTGTTTGCTTTAATCCCCGCCAAATATCGCAAGATGAGTTGGCAAGACATTCAAAAAGATCCTTCAGGAAAGGCGGTTGGGACTTCACTCACCATCGTGGGTGTTGGAATTGTCCTTTCGATCCTTTCGGGATTTTTCTTTTGGATTTTTCTTTCACTGGGGATGGTGTTTCTCATTCGCTGGGGTTCTCGTAAGATAAAGGCAGGCTCCTCGGTGGAGCTTTGTTGCCCCAAATGCAGAACTCCATGGGGAGTGTATCCTCGCCGGGCAGTCCAACATGGGACCCGCAAACTCCCCTAGGGGTGGCGGGGGGATTCCCCTTCGGATGGGCTGCCTGTCCAGTATACCAGCATCCCCGGGCTTTCTGCACCGCAGCTGTCCGGTTGGAAGACCTGATTATTTTACCGGGTGCAATCGCGCGGTAATGGTCACGTCATGGGAGGGCATGCAGAAGCTCACTGATCGTTTGTGTGGATGAGCGATGTCGATTGCCTTGTTAATTTCCCAGTAGAAAAAGCGGGTTCTGTCGGTGTCGGCAAGTGCTGTGACGGTTACGATGTCTCCGGGTTTAGGATTGGCCGGCTTCCCCGCGCCATGGATCACGGTCAGCTTGGCGGAATCGGTGGCATAGACCGGAGTGAGTTGAGTGTCGCCGGTGCCGGTGGTGTATGTGGTGCGGCGCGATTCGGCATCAGCGAAACTGGCACCGGCTGCGCCTGCCCATTTCACGAAGGGCTTGCCGTTGCTGGTTTCCGGGGCGGTAAGACGAACCACCGATCCGGGTTCAAAGAAGCCGTAATGGGCGGTGTCTCCCAGAAATGCCCGCTCGCCGCTGAGCACTTCCATGATGACGGCATCATTTACCTGCAACAGGTAGTTAAAGGGGGTGCCGTAGGTTTGCGAGAGCATCCAGGCCATGCGCATGCTGAAGGCGGCATTGTCGTTGCCGCGCGGCCGGCTGATGTGCCCCTTGCCGGGGATCATGGTGAAGCGACCGTATCCTCCGCAGTCCAGGTGGTTATCAAAGAGCGGAATTTGCTCGGAAATCCTCGAGACATTGTCCAGCGGGCAATGCAGGACCCATACCGGGGTTCTTCTGGTCATGCTGGTTTCCGGGGTCGTGCCGCGTTTCACCTCGTTGCACCCCCAAGCACCGAGTGGCATCATGGCGGCGATCCGGTATCCGAGTGATGATCCGCAACCGACATGCCAGGTTCCCTGTCCCCCCATGCTGAACCCGGTGACATAGACCCGGTTCAGGTCAATATTGACCTTGCCCTTCACGTGGTCGAGGAGGCTCTTGAACTGCCTGGCATTCCAGCGCGCGACCGGCTTGACGGGTGCGATGTGAATATACCCGAACTGCCCATGGGCATTGCCGCTATAGCCGGCGTCTGTCCAGCGCTGGTTGTCCACGAGGCGGGAGGAAACCATGTTGCGCTTTCCCTGGTCTGGGTGTGTGCGGCCGCGCCCGCCGCCATGTAGGTAAAAGACCACCGGGTAAGCCCGATTTTTATCATAGTCCTTGGGCACCCAGACCGAATACTGGTAGGTGTCCTTTGGTAAGTCCCCGAACTCGTGCGTGTAATTGTGCTGGGCTCCGGGGGTATATTCAGCGGCGTTACCTGAAGCAATGCCAGCCAGTAAGGCGGACAGGAAAAGGGGGAAGGTAAATCTAGGGGCTTTCATGAGCTTGGTAACCGATCATAAGGTTGGATGATAACCCTATACCAATAAAATATTTAGGCCCTTCAGGGGAGTCCTTCCAGCAGGCGTTTGAGCAGCGGCAGTTCGCCGTCTGTTTCTTGTATCGCTGCCCTTTATCCTTGGCTGCCAATGTCGGCAGGGCCTATTATCAATGTGATGCCTTTACTTCGTTTATCCGCTCCAATGCTTGCCGCCTCGCTTTGCCTGATCTGCCAAGGATTATCAGAAGGGGAGGCTGAGGAGAGTTGGAAAAAGCAGACGGTCCTGGTCAGCCGCAATGGCGTGGGGACGGAAGTGAAATTTCCCGGGAAGGGCGAGATTCTCTTCAAGAATGCCGATCCCCAGCTGGCAATTGAATGGGCAATGGCCAATGCAAGGAATACCGTTCTGCTGGGGGGGGAATACGTGGTTTCCGACCGCATTGATGTGCCCCGTTCCGGGGTTACCCTGATTGTCGACAAGGCTGCCGTCCTCAAGCTCAACCCGGATACAAAACACACCACGATTGGCTTCAAGGCACGCAATCCCGAATACTGGGCGATGGTGCCGATGATCTACAACAAGGGGCATGACAACTTTCGCGTCCTGATGTTCGGCACCCTGGTGAAGTCGAAGTGGGAGACGAAGACCAACGGCAAGCAGACCCTGCCCCTGATGTTTGACGGTCGCAACGAGAGGGGGGACTGCGGCCTTAAGGGCGGCATGATGCTGGTCACCGGGCACGCCACCGACTCCTTCTGGCTGGTTGACTCGAGCAAGGTGGACGTGCCACTGCTGTCCCTTGATACTGGGCCGGGTGCGGCTCTGGTGCTGGAGGGGTGTGAGGATTGTCACCTTGGCTTGATTGCCAGTATTGCTCCCGAGCCAGGGGGCAAGACGGCCGAGACGATAGACCTTAATTCCCGCAGTATTGACATCACGATCGAGCGGCTTGTCGGCGAGCGCTCCTATGAGATTATTGACTGCAACGAGAGCCACGTGGTGGTTGATGAGGCGGTTTCGGTTGGTGAAGCCCAGAAACTTTTCGGCAGGGGGCCGATTTCCGGGCCCAGATATACTGGCCGCCGGTCATTCGGTTCGCGCTCGCTGGATGTCAAGAAGACCACTGTCCTTGGTGATGCGCGCACTGCTCGACTTGTGCATGAAGTGCCCGATTTGCCCGGCGAGCTGCCTGTGTTTACTGTCAAGAGCACCGTGGAGGTCACGTTGGCGGGGGGGCAAAAGAAGCGATACCAGAAATCCGTTCGGATTGACTTGCGTTAGCGGTTATTTTTCCCGCTTAACCTTGATCGGCTCGGCGTTTACCCCGGGTAATTGGCCGGCCAGATGCTGCTTTACAGCAGCAAGGCTTTGGTCATCGGCAATGTTGCGCCACTCGTGGGGGTCACTGCGGTGGTCGTAGAGTTCCTCCTCGCCGCTGGTATAGCGGATATAACGGTAACGGGATGACCTTGCGGCGTGGTTTCCCTTCCCCTGTGTGCTGATGACAACACGATGGGTTTCTTTTTCCGGGGTTTTAAAGATCCCCGCAAGGCTTCGCCCTTCAAGGGCCTGTGGAGTTGCCTTGAGTCCGCAGGTTTCAACGAGTGTCGGGTAGATGTCAAGGAGGCTCACCGGGGACTTGCAGCGGCTTCCGGGTTTTGTGCGCAGTGGATCGATGATGGCCAGTGGCACATGGGTCGTGTTTTCCCAGAGTGCAAATTTTTCCCAGTGCTCCTTTTCGCCGAGGTGGTAGCCGTGGTCTCCCCAGAAGACAATCAGCGTGTCATTGGCCATTGGCCCGTTGTCTAGGGCATTGATCAGTTCCCCCACCATGTCATCGGCGAAGGCAAGAGAGGCGAGATAACCCTGCACGGCTTTTTTCCACTGGCCATTACCGGTGATCCACTCATGCCAGTTGCGCTTTGCCAGGTTTTTCCCGGGTTCGGGGATATCATTAAGGTCTCCCTGCAGGTGTTTTGGAAGACGGATTCCATCGAGAGGAAAGCGATCAAAATATTCCTGGGGTACATACCAGGGTACATGCGGACGGTAGATGCCGACAGAGAGGAACAAGGGCTTGGCATGCCGCTTGCCCAGTTGTCCGGCAGCCCAGGATACCACCTTGGCATCTGCCATTTTGGCGTTCGGGATCTGCAGGGGCGCCCAGTCGAAGTGACCGCCGTAGAATTTCCGGTTGCTGTTGACCGGCCATTTTTCCGGCACGACTTCCTCCGGCATCTGTTGGGTCTTTGACGGGAAGTATGCATTCCATGCGTCGGGATCAGGATAACCGCTGAGGTTTTTTTTATCGAAGAAGGTGTGGGAGTGGAAGAGCTTGCCGGCCCCCAGCGTGATGTAGCCGTTGGCCTTGAAGTGCGCAGGCAGTGTGATCGCGTTCTTCAGTCGTGGTGCCTGCCGCCAGTCGTGGGCGTTTGCGTAAATTCCCGTGGTTGAGGGGCGCAGGCCGGTAAGCAGGCTTGATCGCGAGGCGTTGCATCCGGGTGCCGAGCAATAGGCCCTGGTAAAGAGCAGGCCACGGGATACCAGTCGATCCATGTTAGGGGTCTGTGCCTGCGGGTGCCCGCCCAGGGAACCGACCCAGTCGTTGAGGTCGTCAACGGCAATGAAGAGCACATTGGGCTTTACGCTCACCTTGGCCGCCCGGTTATTTGCATGAGCCGGCAGGGTAATGAGTAGAGCAATGGTAATGAGCGCCAGCCCGGGGATTTTCATTATGCGGGTTACTTTATTGCCGGGATTATTTATCTCAACTCTGCGTGGTTGGCAAGTTACCCGCATCTCATTTCATCAAGGAGGGGGGTTACCTGTTGCATAAATCACGGATGGCTTCCTCAATTCCCGGGTAATGGAATTCAAAGCCCTCCTTCTCCAGTCGCCGCGAAACACAGTAACGCCCGTAAAGGACCAGTTCCGGGTCGGTGCGCAAAAGGTAACGGGCGCCAATGCGTACCATCCACTCAGTGGCCGGAAAACCAAGGGGCATCCGGATAGATCGGCGCAATTCGCTCATGAAGCGGGCTTGTGAAACCGGATCGGGTGAGGTGGCCACGTAGATGCCCTGCATTTCCTGGTTACTGATGGCACTCTCTATCAAGCGGTTCATGTCCTGCTCGTGGATCCAGCTGATTCCCTGCCGCCCATGGCCGACGCGGCCGCCCAGTCCCAGCCGGGCGAGCATTTTCATCTTGGGAAAGGCGCCACCGGATTTCCCGAGCACAAAACTGGTGCGCAGGATGACCTGCCTCATGCCGCTGGGAACATGCTCCCTGTAGGCCTTTTCCCAGGCAGATCCAACAAGGGGTGCGAGCCCTTGACCGAAGGCGGAGTCTTCATTGCAGATGGCTTCAGGAGGGTCGCCGTAGATGTGGGCAGTTGCCATTTGCACCCACACAGGGGGAGGACTTTTGATGTCCTGCAGTGCCTGTCCCAGAGCCTGCACGGACTCGACCCGGGAACGCAGTATTTCATCACAGTGGTCAGGAGTCTTTATACAATCCACCGTGCGGCCGGCAAGGTTCACCAGGGCGGAGGCACCCTCCAGGTGCCTTGCCCAGTCGCCGACACTGCGACCGTCCCATTCATCATGTAACCACGGTCCTTTCTTTGCGGGAGCATTTCGCGAAATAAGCACCAC
>JAAESJ010000157.1 GCA_024229495.1 Verrucomicrobiaceae bacterium
CTATCATTCACAAATCGTCGATAATGGTGACCTGAAGTCCGAGGGCGGCGCAGACGAGCCAGCAATGAACCATCGGTTAACGTCGATGCCTCGCCCCCAAGAGATGCAGGTTGGCGGAGGTCGCTTCCGGAGGGAAGCGAGGCCCGTCTTACGCCCGGGAATCAGGTCAGGCGCGGAAGCGAGCAGCCCGACCGGGGATGCTGGATGCCTTGGGACTGCGGGGTGGAGGAGATCGATGAATATTCTATGTTGGTGACGAGCGTCCACCGAGGACACGCCCACCTATTTAGGTGGATTTTTTATTCCCGCCATTTTACATACGATTGAGAAATGTTTTGTAGAAACTGGTTGCACTGATAGTCTTTGACCTCGTTGTAATAATGGCATTCCTTCCAAGACGGGATTTTCTTTTAGTTCAGGCAACCCTATTGGGCCAATTTCTAGTATTGGCTCGATATCTACCATCATCCATCTTGGGTTATCCGGTGATGCTTTAGGATCGAAGTATTTTGATCCGGGGTCTTGAGCGGTGAAATCTGGATATGCCTCTTTGCAAACTTTAGCGATGCCTGCTATATGTGGAGGTTTGCAATTTGAGTGATAGAAGAAAACCAAATCACCTTTCTTCATTTTATC
>JAAESJ010000158.1 GCA_024229495.1 Verrucomicrobiaceae bacterium
ACTTGTAGAGCATCCTGACACGAGTGCCGTGGCATTTACCGGTTCTCTCCGCGGTGGCCGGGCCCTATTTGACATTGCTGCCGCGCGTCCGAACCCGATCCCAGTTTACGCTGAAATGGGTAGCGTGAATCCACAGTTCGTTTTTCCTGGAAAACTGAATTCAGATCCTGCCCAGTTTGCTGAGTCTCTTTTTGGTTCAGTGACTATGGGCAATGGTCAGTTCTGTACTTGCCCCTCGTTGGTCTTTGTTCCTGAAGGTGAGAGTCTTCAAAAAATGACGGACCGCTATCTGGAACTGGTCGGAGAATCATCCGGAGCCGCTCTTCTGAATCCGGGCATTGCGTCCGCCTTTAGTCAGGGCATTGATCAGTGGCGAGGCATTGATGGTGTGGAGGTCCTCGGTGAAGGATCGCTTGAAGGAACGGCAGTCGGTGCGGGTCCAGTCATTGCCAAAGTCTCATTGGAGGATTTTACGAAGGACCCTGAGCCGTTCATGGATGAGGTGTTTGGTCCTTCAACAATGTTCGTTGTTTGTCCGGACACTGAGGGCTTCGTTGGTGCTTGCAGTGCGTTTGATGGACAGCTCGGTTCATCGGTTCACTGTAATGACGATGAACTTACTGCATCTAAGGATTTGATTGGGCAAATCAGTAAGTTTGCTGGTCGCGTATGCATTAACAGTTTCCCGACAGGGATCGAGGTCTGTGATTCGGTCCATCATGGAGGCCCTTACCCTGCCACGACTGACGCTCAACATACTAGTATCGGTACGGCCGGTATCAGTCGTTGGGGTCGGCCCATCAGTTATCAGGGAACGCCAGACGCACTCCTGCCAGATGAGCTGAAGAATGATAATCCTCTGGGGATGATGAGGCTCGTTGACGGCCAGTGGACCCGGGACCCTGTCGATTAAATAGGCTATTTCATAGACAATTTCACTGAATTCTTTCCATGTTAGGGTTCATGTGTTTTGGTGGATTCACTGACTAGTGTCTGAATCTTTCCCAGATATCCGTTTCCGCGGCCAGCTACGCCCGTCTCAGAAGGACGTAGTTGAAATTGTTCGTGACCAGCTGAGCGCTGGGGACCGTAAGTTTCATGTGGTCGCGCCTCCCGGATCAGGTAAGACCGTAACTGGTCTTTTCTTGTGGGCCGAGGTATTGCGTAGACCTGCTCTGGTCCTTTCCCCTAACTCAGCCATTCAGTCTCAGTGGGCGGCGAGGACTGATCTCTTTGAGGTCAATGGGGCCGATATTCCTTCGGACTTGATTAGTACGGATCCTAAGGACCCTTCCCTCATTACATCACTGACGTACCAGTCAGTGACACTTCCGTCGAGGAACGAGGTAATGCTCAATGATTTTGCCGAGCGAATGTGGATTGATGGTCTCATTGATAAGAATGAAGCAAAGGATCCCGCCGAAGCGTTAGTCTGGATTAATGACCTCAAGGAGCGTAACCCAGACTATCATAATAAGCGTCTGTCCTATTATCGGAAGCAGAAGAGGGATGAAATTATTCAGGCCGGTGAACTGAGTGGGCTCCTCCATGAGTCCTCAATGAAAACGCTGGGGCTTCTAAAGGAACGTGGCATTGGGATGATTATTCTGGATGAATGTCATCATCTCCTCAGTCATTGGGGACGTGTCCTTGCCGTGACTCAGCAGTTCCTAGGTGATCCTATTATCGTTGGTCTGACTGCGACTCCTCCTGACGATATGCATAAGGATACGGTCGATTCAAAGCGTTACCGTGAATACTTTGGTCCGGTCGACTATGAGGTTCCTGTCCCGGCCGTGGTCAAGGATGGGTTCCTGGCTCCTTATCAGGACCTAGCTTTTTTGGTTCGTCCCGCTGCTGAGGAGCTCCGCTACGTTGCTAGGACCTCGGATCAGTTCACGGAACTGGTTCACGATCTTTGTAATCCGCCCATGAATGAGCAAGGAGAGCCCATCCGTGAACCCTTGGATCACTACGTTCATAGGATCTTAAGTACTCTCGAATTACCGACTGGAAAGGCTGATAACTGGCTCGATTTTCAGAAACGTGCTTCGAGTTTTGCCTGGTCATCAAGATATTTACTGAAGGAGCTTGGGAAAACAGTTCCGCCTGGCGTTCCTGAATTCCCGGGCACCGATAATGATGAGGAAGATCCTGCAAAAAAAATCTTGGACATGGAAAGTATTGTTCCTGTCATTTCCTGGTACTTGAGGCATGCACTCAGAGGATCCGCGGACAAGGAACATCATGCCCTTGCCGAGAAAGCCATCAGTAGGCTCAGGATCCTAGGTGTCCAGATTACCGAGACAGGTTTCCAGAACTGTGCGTC
>JAAESJ010000159.1 GCA_024229495.1 Verrucomicrobiaceae bacterium
CGCGCACGACTGCAGCGACGGAGGCCTCGCCACCGCACTCGCCGAGTGCTGCTTCGGGGCTGACTCCGGGGCATCGGTGGACGTCGAGGGGCTCTGGGCCGACTGCGAGAGCCTCGACAAGTGGGGGGCCCTGTTCGGCGAGAGCCTCGGCAGGATACTCGTCAGCGTGAGGCCCAGCGACCGAGAGGCGTTCGAGGGCTCGATGGGGGGACACGCCTGCCACCACCTAGGCAGAGTCACCGAGGGCGACTCCATCACAATCACGAATGGGGGGAACGAGATACTGCTCGCCTCCATGAGTGAGCTCAGGTCCTCCTGGAAGGGATCCTTGGATGGGGGTGCGGGGCGATGAGCGGCAAACCCAGAGTCGCCGTGCTCTCCGGCTTCGGGATCAACTGCGAGACCGAGACAATGGCCGTCTTCGAGATGGCTGGAGCCTCAGCAGACAGGATTCACGTGAACAGGCTGGTCAGTGGCGAGGCGACCCTCTCCGACTACGACATCATGGCGGTCCCGGGGGGCTTCTCCTTCGGTGACCACCTAGGAAGCGGGAGGCTGATGGGCAACCGGCTCAGATTCGGCCTCCGTGAGCAG
>JAAESJ010000160.1 GCA_024229495.1 Verrucomicrobiaceae bacterium
GCGTTATGTGGAGAAAAATCCACCCAGCCTTGATACCCAAGAGCTCAAGGCAAAGGCCGGTAGGAACGGTCGCTGGAGTGTGCAGTTTCCTCCGGCAAAAGCCAGCTTTCAGCCCACCTGGCTCATTGCCGAGTCCGGTGAACAAATGACTGTTGTGCAGAATGTGCTTATCGGGGAGATCTGGCTCTGTGCCGGGCAAAGCAACATGGGTTGGAGCAATTTCAACCGCAAGGATCGTGAAGCGGCTTCCGCTGATTTTCCCGGCCTGCGCTACATTGCATGGGAAGACTCGTGGTATAAGCCGCTACCGGACGTTCGCAATAAAATTCAGTGGCAGGAATGCTCACCGCAAACAGCGCTGCGCTTCTCTGCAGTTCCCTACCTTTACGGCACGTTCCTGCATCGATTCCTGAAGGTTCCCGTCGGCATCATCAATGTCGCCCGCGGAGGCACCTTGGGTCAAACATGGTGCCTGCGCGAAGAGTTGGACTCTATTGATGGTGATCCCATGAAAACAGTGCTGGCCGAGCACGATGCGCAAACCGCCATTTGGGATGACCCCAAGCAGGTGGCAGGGTTGATGGAAGAATGGGAAAAGGCCTGCGATACTGTGCGCAAAGAACATGTGGCCAAGGTTGCCAAGGCCAAGTCCGAGGGAAAAAAGGAGCCGCGTTTGCGCTTGCCAAAGAAACCCGGCGATGCCCGTTCCGGATGGAGCCCGCCTGCCGGCTTGTTTAATGCAACCGTGATGCCCATTCGTCAGTTGGGCCTGCGGGGTGTGCTCTACTACCAGGGCGAGAACAACAATTTTATGCGCTGGACACGCTATGAGTCCACGTTTCCCAAAGTGCCGGTTTCCTTCCGTAAAGCCTTTGGTGATGACACCCTCCCCTTTGGCTGTATCAGTCAGCCCGGCTGGGGAACTTTCGGGATCGAACCCGAGCTGGCTGCTGTTGCCGAGGGTTATGCGATTATTCGCGACATCCAGCGCCGAGCACTTAAAAACGATCCGCATGCGGGCATGATTGCCACTTATCCCACCGGCAATTCCTATATTCACCCTGCTGAAAAACTGCCGGTGGCCGAATACGCCTCACTCTGGGCCCTTGCCAGGGTATATGGGAAAAAGGTGGTGCACCGCGGAAACCAGTTCACCGAAATGAAAAAGAAAGACGGCAAGCTCTTGCTCTTCTTTGACCAGGATCCGGTTGTGCATGACCGCTGGAAGCACATTGAAAACAATGCCTCCTGGCAGGTATTACCGATGCCGCGCGAGGGCAAGGCACCGATTCTGGGCTTTGTCATTGCAGGGGCCAATCGTCATTGGCACCCGGCCAAGGCACGCGAGACCAAGATCGATAACCAGTGGTGTATTGAATTGAGCAGTGACTTGGTCAAGGATCCGGTGGCTGCCCGCTATGGCTGGGCAAACTGGCCCACCGGCAATCTTGTCGGTCGCGAACGCATCCCTGTACCGACCTTCCGCACGGACAACTGGCCCATTCCAGAGGGCATGAATTACTCACCGGACGCCAAGCAGGCCAGCGAGGAAAAGATTAAGGCCTTGCGGGAAACGGCCAAACGCCAGGCGATGGAGCGCAGGATCGCGCAAATGCAGATTGACCTTCCTGCCCTGGAGCAGGACCTGAACAAGGGGGATGCCAGGGCCCAGATCGAGAGCAAGATCAGCCGGCTGGAAAGCCTCCTTGATGAATTTAAAACCGATCCGTGGCTTTCTCGTCAGCTGAAGGAATATGACCCAAAGTTTGCAGGAAAACTTGAGGCACTCCGCAAAACCGTCAGCGACTTAAAGAAGCAGTAGTTCCTTTCCGCGCACCGATGAGCATGATTTTGAAAACTTAATCCTCTTAACAATATCCATAAACCATGAACCTGAAATTCTCATTTTTATCTATTTTCCTTGTGTGTGCCTTTGGCACGACCTGGATGAATGCAGCCAGCACCGTCGACCGCATGTTCAGCGATGGCATGGTGCTTCAGCGCGGGCAGTCTGTTCCCGTCTGGGGTACGGCCGATGCGGGTGAATCAGTCACGGTGTTTTTCCGTGATCAATCCAAGAAGGCGACTGCCGGCAAGGATGGCAAATGGTTGGTCAAGTTGGATGCCCTGAAGGTAGGTCCAGCGGGTAAACTGACTGTTTCGGGTAAGACCAATAAAGTTGAGTTCAAGGACGTTCTGGTGGGCGAAGTCTGGATCGGTTCGGGGCAGTCGAACATGGCCGGAGGGGCAGGAGGCTACGCCAAGAGAGATACGGACTTGGCCAAGATTATTGCCGAGGGACCTTATCCTCAAATACGCCTCTA
>JAAESJ010000161.1 GCA_024229495.1 Verrucomicrobiaceae bacterium
ACTGAGCCAATAAATTTAATTATTGGACGCGCTACTCAGGTCCCGCTTGACCCTCCTGGAGACGTTTTTGTTATAGTTGATAACATTCGAGTCTTACAGGTATTGCCGTATGATGCACCAGCAGTGATCCCATTTGAAATTATAGAGATCAATTATACCAATGATCAGATGTTTAATTTCACTTGGAATTCAGTCGAAGGTGCGTTCTATGCTGTGGATTCTTCAACGGACCTTAAGAATTGGGAAGAAGTAGATGACAGCATTTTATCGGAAGGGAAACAGACTACTTTTACTAATTCAACTGAGAATGCTGATTCTTTCTATTACCGCGTGAGGCAATTACCTGGACTGCCTTAAAGTACCTTTCCGCTGTTATTTATTTTCAGGCCAGAACGAAACTTGAATATGTGTCGTCAGTAAGACGATAAACGCTAATTCTTTTTTGATTATACTTGGTGATCTTGAGCTTTATCATTATTCCAGTTGCATAATCCAGGCCGTTACATCTGCCACGTCTTGAGCGCTGAGTGTGTGTGAGAAGCTGCTAGGCATGCTTGAATTTTTAGCATCGTTTCTTTTTCTGATGTCTTTCGTGTTCACGGATATTTGCTGACCCGTTAGGAGATAAATTTTAACTGTCTGTTTTGTTTCTTCCTGGATCATCCCAAACAGTTTTCGACCATCGTTCATTTCTAGACTTGTTTGCTGGAATCCTTCAACAATGTATTCGTCAGGAAGAATGATAGAACGAATGATATAATCCGCGTCGCGTCGTTTGTTAATTCCATTCATGTCAGGTCCAATCGGAACACCTTTTCCTTTCACTTGATGACAGGCGAAGCAGGTGCCGCGGCCGAAGAAAATTTCTTCTCCGTGTTTGAGGTTGGCTTTGGTCATTGCATTGGTGGCTGCGGCGATGTTGGTCTTCCGGAGGCCAGTCTTGGTGAGGAAAACCTGATACATGGATTCGCCATCGGCTCCAGAAAGCTTGTTGCCACCGAGTATCACCTCGCCGGCCTCAACCGAGCGACGATAGACTGGAAAGGATTCGCCGTTACTCATGCGCACAGTCATAGAGGTTTGCTCCATGCCTGCTACGAGCGCTTTTGGTGGAGTAGTACGACTGTCATAGGCAAGGTAGAGAGTAGCTGGCAAATTGATGTCGAATTGCAGAAATTCAGTTTTATTGTTGCTCTTGTCGTCGTTGTGAGTGCGGATGTGGGTAGCTCCGGCTAGGGCTTCGGGGATTTCGGTGAAGGTGTAGTTGCGATCTGCATAGACGAGAGTGCCTCGCTGCAGGCCTTCAAGTTGCGCTTGGTAGGATTTTGCCGAGCCTTGGCCGCGGATGTTACGCACAAAGAGGCGGTCTTTCCATTCGGAGTCACTGATTTTGTGCAGTTCCAGAGTTTCAACTTCGGATATTCGTCGCCCGTCCTTAAACACGGCCGCCTTGAGGGTTGCGCTTGTAACCAGAGTTAACTCCTTATCAGCCTTCAAAGAATTTTTTGTCGTGGGTTTGGAGCCATCAAGAGTGTAGAAAATGTCTCCAGGATTTGCAGAAACAAAACGGATTTGAGTTGAATTGCGGAAATGTTCTTCGCTCGCTGAGAGGGTCAGGCTTTTTAATGGATTACTATCGCCAGCTACTGCACTGCCAAGAAATTCATCTGCCCGTTGTTGCAAAGCACGATCACCTTCTTCCATCAGGCCCAGAGCTGCCATTCGGCGGATGCCGGAGCGCCCGTCCTTTAGCAATGCGCGGCGCTTGTCCTCAGGCAGTTGTCGGCGCATGACTTGCCAGTTGGTGTAGTGAGCTACCCGGTCAGTCTCGTAAGCAACCGTATCGAGGATCGCTGCACTATTTTTCCCCCAGCCAATACGGTCGAGCGATCCCATTGCCGCTAGCCTGATGCGAGGTTCCTTATCAGCAAGTAGTTTAATGAGTAGGGGTGCCGCGGCCACGGCACCATTCTCGCCGAGGATACGTGTGGCCTGGATACGAATGTTGAGTCTATAGTTTGCAGGAGGCAACTGATTAGCTTTCGTTGTGACTTCCCATTGGCTACTTGTAAATTTCTCTATATTTCTGTAGTTTTCGCCATGGGCTTTGTCGATGTGGCCGATTGCCCAAATTGCCCAGGTTGCTTGGGTTTCACTGAGCTGTCCTGTCCAGATTGTTGCTAAGAGCTCATCGCGGACCGCTTCGCCCCGACGAACGAGTTCGTCCTGCGCGTGCACTCGCCAGACGTGGACGTTGGAACCAAGATCTTCAATCAACTCTCCGAAATTCCAGGTTTCTATACTTTTTTTTCGTTTCGGTGTGTCCCATGTTGTTCGCGGAATGAGGGACGATTCCTTGTGAATGAGTCGAAACACACGCCCCTGATATTTTGCGTTTTCCTCAGGCGTCCATTTTTCATTTGGAACATATTCCGTGCCGTAGACGGATCCCCAACCGGCAATGTAGAGGGCACCATCGGGGCCGATCTCAATGTCTGTCGGGCGGAAAAGAGACCGGCCCTTGGCTCCCTTGTAACCCAAGTCCCCTCCCAAAGTAGCACCGCCATCGACAATCTTTCGCTTGGTTTTTGCCGGTGCCTGTAATGAACCTATCCATTTCGGATCATAGAGGAAGATACAGTTATTGGTCCAGTCAGCGATCAGGTACTGGTCTCGGTACTCTTGAGGGAAGTGCATGGAACTGTAGAAAGCGACTCCAGTTCCGGAACCGCTTACGCTTGGGAATAAATCCGATGAGGGGGCGATAGCGATGTGTTTACCCATCCAGTCGAATTTCCATGGGTGGCGCATTGAGTAGTGACCATGACGAATTGGCATAAAAATACGTTCGCCGGGGCGGCCCGGATCATTGTCAGTAGCTAGCCAGTTGAAGCCGCTGTCCATACACATGTCCCAGGGATTGCGCATGCCTCGGGCGAAAAGCTCAAGACCATGCCCGCCGGGCCGGCAGCGGAAAATACCACCTTCCTTTTCATCCTTATTCATCGGGTGATAACTTTTTGGGTAGGAGTCCTTAGTGTAGACTTTGGTGAGCGGGTATTGAGTTTTGTCATCCGATTTGATGCCCTGCAGATCACGGATCGGCTTCGGCGCATTCG
>JAAESJ010000162.1 GCA_024229495.1 Verrucomicrobiaceae bacterium
CATTGGCCTCGTTGAAGTCGGGAATGTCGATGGTGCCATAAACACCAAGGCCCGGGGCGGTTCCCGTGTCGCCACCGGTGGTGCCCTGCGAGCGGGCGATGCCCTCATCATCCGTGCCCGCCCAGTCAATCAGGTCGCCGGTACCGCCATTGGTGATGTTGACCACCTTGGCACTGTCGGCAAGCGCGTTGTTAATGTAGAGGGAGACCGTGTCATTGGCGAGGTCAATGGTGCCGAGCACGTGCACATAGTCGCCGCCGGCAACTGCATTTGCCGGAAGCGGGGCAACCGCCTGTGCCACGAGGGCGTTCTCGCAAACGGTGAACACCACCTGGTTGTCCATCAGGATGATCGAGGCGCCAATGCCGTTGCCTCCACCTCCCCAAAGGGGCTCATTGTCCTGCTGCTCGGTGGGACGGAACACCAGCTCGATGCTGGCATCTCCGCGGGTGATGTCCGCCGGGCCGTAAATACCGGGAGTCTGGGGATCAGTGATGAGCGCACCACCGGTGCCATCAAAAGAGTAAACCGCACTGACTCCCGGGGGAGCTCCCTCGGGGGCAAGGTTAAGCACCGAGCCTGTGCCCGCCGCATCCATGGTCAGGGAACCGCCGTGGGCGGCCGCGTTGTTCCAGGTGCCGTCGGCATTGCCTTCGGTCGCCGCGTTGAGGTCAAGTCCCGCTCCTGCGGTCGCGGTTCCAAGCTCGCCGCTGTAATTGGTGTCGTTATCCAGGGCCCCGATGACAATGTTGCCGCCGGCGTCCAGTGAGGCAACGTCATAGCTTGCGCCGGGAGTACCGACAATGGTGACGGTGACGGTGGCTTCAACTTCCTCGTCGCCGTCGCTCACCAGGTAAGTGAAGGTTTCTGAAGCGCTTTCGCCATCGGCAAGTCCGCCGAGTTCACCGGAAGAGGAAGCGTCATAGCTGAAGCTGCCGCCTGCAGCGACGCTTACCGTCGCACCCTTGGCGCTGGTGAAGGCTCCAAGGTCGCCGTCATTAACGCTTGCCACGCTGAGCACGTCATTGGCATCGACATCACTGTCGTTGGCCAGCAGGTTTAAGGAAATCACGCCGCCCTCGCTTCCGGAGACGCTCTCGTCTGCAACAACCGGCGCGTCGTTGACGCCACCGACCTGAATAGTCACGCTGGAGGTGGTATTGACATTGGCGAAGTCATTGATCTGAACCGTGTAGCTGTCCTGCACCGTGTCCCCGGTATCAAGAGCCTGCAGGTCGGTCGACCCGGTCGGGTCGTATGTCGCGTTGCCCTCGGCATCCACGCTCACCGCGGCACCCAGAGTGCTCTGTGGGTCATGCCGGACAACCTTGAGGTTGGTCCCGGTGTCGTTAGCCAGCACGTTGAGTCCGCTTAACACCGTGTCCTCATCAGTTTCGCCAGAGTCATCAACAAGGTTCGTCGCCGCACCGACATTGACCACATAGCTGCCGGAGGCCTCAACCCCGCTGCCGCTGTCATCAGTAACCTCAAAATCAAAGCCGTAAGCGCCAGCCTCACTGCCCGCGGTATAGGATATTGCGCCGTCGTCGATTTCGGCCTGGGTGAAGGTGCCGCCGATGTCCAGCACCGTGTCACCGTTTGCAAGCTGCCCGCCGGTGATCGGACCGGTCACCGTATAGGTAATGTCTCCGGCATCATCGTCAGCATCCGCGCTGGAAAGATAATCGGAGGTAATGACGCCGGTCGTGCCGACCAGAAGCGAAAGCGATTCATTGACCGCGATGATCGGGTCATTGGAGGGAACCAGGCTCTTCAGGCTCAGTGCCTGCAGGGAAAGCTTGTTCGGCAGGCCCTGGTCAACGTTACCAAGGCGCGAGGTCAAGAGCTCGACGCTCATGCCCGCATCAAGGGGCAGGATGCCCGCTCCCCAGCTGCCGGAAGTCCGGCTGCCGTTGTCGCGGTTATACTGGGCGCCACGTCCCTGTGGCAGCATGCCGCTGGCACCGTTGGGACCCGTGGCCTGCCAGCCGTGCAGCGGCACGACGCGATCCTGGTTGTCGTTGGTGCCGTCACTCTGGGTGAAGACATTGGCAAGGAAGAGGTAATTGCCCGCCTCCTTGACGCCAACCTTGCTGTCACCAATGGCGTGGCTGAACTTTGAAGGAACTGCAATCTGGTCGGCAAAGGTCACCGGGCCGGGAGCCGGCATATCGTTGATCTCCTGGTTGGTGGCATCGCCAAGGGCCAAAAACGCCGCCGTGTCGGGCAGCTTGACAATGTTGATGGCACTCTGGCCCTGACGGACCGTGGCAACACTGCCGTTTTCCTTGCGCACCTGGACGCGCAGCACCTGGCCGGCAGCGGCCCTGACCACCATGCCAAGGCTGGCCACACCCTCGTTGGTGTCCTCGTTGCCGCGGATCATGGTGGTGGTCACCGAGCCTGCCACCTCGACCCCGCCAAGGGTCAGGCGCTGCTGGTAGTTGGTGCGCGTGTTGTTGGTGGCCTTGCGCAGGCCGGTGTTGGCAAGCACCAGGTAGAGGCCGCCCTCGTTGAGGGTCACGGCACCGTCTGCTTGTTGATTCAAGGCGAAGGCTGTGCCCAGCGTGTTGGGCGAGGCATTCAGGTCATAGACAACCGTCTGCCAGTTGGCATTGTTGGCTAGGGGCTTGTCGGCACCAAGCCCGATATTCAGGTAAGCCCAGCTGTCATCCAGCTTGAAGAACTGGATCGCCGTCGAGCCGGCGACATTGTTGTTGTTCGCTCCACCGGAGGGCAGGTTGCGCGACGGCAGGACCGAGGCGTTGGTGTTGGTGTCACTGCGTCGGGAGTTGAGCGTGAGCACCGCGTCATCGGCAAGGGCATTGATAATCGCCCCGCCGGAGAGCACCGCCTCGTTGGCGTTGCCGGTGCGGCGGATATAGCCCTGCGAGCGCCCGGCGGCCATCTCGTTGCCGCCAAGGGTCAGCCAGGTCTGGATCTCCGCGCGGTTGCTTCCAGCCGTGGCAATAAAGCGCGTGTTGTAGAGCACAATGTGGCGACCGGAACTGACGGCAATCTCCCTCGCGTCCGCACCGCTCGGGTTAAGCTTATAGGTCGCATCGGCAAGCTGCTCGGTATCAAAATCATGCGTGAGCGTCGGGCCGTAGGCGCCGGCGGCTGTGGCCCGGGTCAACGTCTCGCCACCCTCCGCTTCAATATAAATGGCCGCATCACCAACGGTGCCTCCGGGAGTCACCTGCGCGAGCGCGGGAGCTGCCGAAAGGGCAAAAAGCCCAAGGATGCTGATTATTTTTGCGAATATGCCGGTTTTTTGGATGTCGTTTTTCATCGTTTTTAAAAAAGAATGGATTTTGCCCGAGGTGTTAACGCGCCAGATGGCGATTATTTGCCCAATAACCAACTCATTGTAAATGAGTTATGGTATGAATTCCCGGCCTGTGCCGAGGCGAAGTGAGGTAAGGTGAGGTTAAATGCGGAGTTTAAAAGCTATAGAGCAGGATCTTTGTTAACAATCTTATCATATATAAGAGCAAGTTTTGCGCTTTTGGTCAAGGCGATTCTGAATTCACCTGCCACCGGCAAAGCGGAGCGGAAATCGCTGCAGGTAAAGGGTTAATCCTCTTGGAGCGGTCCGGCAACGGCAGGTGTTGCCCTTACCCAGCCCTCGGTCACCATTCCCGTGATCTCAATGCCAGCCCCTCCCTTTGTCTTGTCACTGTGACGTAGTAAATTGACTATCAGCGGCTTGGAAACATCTCCTGCCAGGTATGTCATGACTTGATCATGGCGTTCTGTCCCGCGAAGCACATAGGCTTCAAAATCAATTCCATCGTGCGCCTTGTCCTGAAAAACCACGCACCCGTACCGAATCTCCGGAAAACGTTTGCTGGTGCGATACTTTGCCGGCAGGCGACCCATCAGGCGAAACTCATGCTCGCCACCCCCTGCCTGACCTATCGGATCGAGAAAATCACTTACCGGAACCGGGTTGTAACAAACCCAGTGCCCCCAGTCGACCTTTGCCTCGCCCCCGGTCCACTCAATGACAAGTTCTTGCTGTGCTGCGTCTTCAAAAGTCACAAGAATCCTGTGCAAGGAACTTTCCAGCGGGCTCAGGAATATGGAATTGGAAGGCATTCGAGCCGAGATAATCTTGTTTTTCTGGGGAGTATTTTCACGGTAATAATTTTCCACAACTCCGCCTAGGTGGTCCGCGTGACGGATCACGCTCGCAATCCTTGATACATCACCCGATTCACAAAAATCTTTCAGGGTCGCTCTCAGTTTCTTCTCGTAATCCGGCGCATCAATGGCTGCCACTGCGGGTTCAGAGGGTTCCGGAGCCGGCGTCCCCGGATTTTCAGATCGGAGAATCAAATAGGCCGCAAAACAAATCATCAAGCTCACAAGGATAAACGGGAGATAAGCGATTTGTCGCTGGCTCGTTGTCACGCTCTCTTCCGACTCCCAAGGAGTGTGTATTTTGCCCTGAAGCTGAATTTTTTCTTTCTCCGAAATAAAGTTTTTTGCCTTAAAGGGAATGCGACGTGAAGCAAAGGATTTCGCTTTGCGGGGCTGATAGGGCGACTTGGCGGTGCCTGAAGCCCGCCCCTTGTCTTCCGTCTCTTCAGGGTCAGAACTCACGACTTGCAATGATGCCATGTCCCTTCGCCCCGCGCAATCCAACAGTCTTCAATGCCCATGAAATCAACCTGATTGTCAACGCCTCCCTTCCGCTGGGCCCCGGAGCCTATGCCCGCAGACCCTCGGGTTCGCCCCCTGAGGCAAAAAATGACTCCATGCGTCCCCGCAAATCATCATAGAAAGTCTCTGCCATCTCATCGAGCATTATCGAATACTTGCCACCCTCTGCCCCCTTCTCGGCAAGCCTTAGCTTCTCAGCCTCCATGCGTTCCTCAAAGGAATGCTCAAGTTCCATGAGATTCTCGAGAAACTCCTTGGCCGCGCGGGACCGGTCGACTCCCTCTATCAGGGCATTTTCCAGTGGCTTGTTATTTTTGGAAGCCAACAGAAGCCCTCCGCCCTCGAGTCCCTCCATATAGGTCTCATAGCTGTTGAGGAATGCCTCGCGCTCCTTGTCAAAGCGCACCTCATCACAATCCACAAGACTGTCGTAAGGACCGGGCTTGGTAAAGAACTTCACGATCAGGGGAATCGTGTCCACCAGCATGAAGAGCCCGGCAAGGATGCCATAGGCCATCAGCGCAAAGCGGCCGCCGGCCTCGCCAACCCGGAACAAGCTGTGCAGAGCAAGTGTCTGGGTAAGGATATCCCTGCGTGGCTCGGCATTAATCGCGTCTATTCGCAAACGCTCATCCGTTGCCAGGCTGGCAATTTCACCCTGCAGGCGCTTGAGCTCCTCAGTGCGAGTAGCTACCTGCTCATCAATCCCGGTGCGTACCGCCTTCTGCTGATCCACAAAGAGATCAATCTGACGTTCCTGCACCTTGTGCTTCAGGGCGGCGACACGCGCCTTCTCAATCTTCTCGGCCTGGGCCTTTACCGAGGCAGCAGCAAGAAACTCGGCGGTAACCGTCTCCTCAACGGATGCCACCATGCCGCGCAACTGCCCAGCCTCAATGGTCAGCGCCTTGAGCTGCCCGCTAATGCGGCCCGTCTCCGCACGACGCCACTCAAGCTGGTCAGCACGGATACTCTTGGCACGCGGCCCAAGGCCGACAATGCCGCTGCGCTGCCCGTTGACCTCACGCTCAAACTCACGCTGCCAGAAATCCAGTTCGCCCTGAAGCTTCTGGTAAGTGGCCTGCAGGGCCTCGCTTTCCTTGCCCGCAACCCCAATGCGCGCAACCTGACTTGCGGTGGCAGCATCGACCTGCTTGCGTAAAGCCTCACGCGCCTCGGCACCCAGGCCATCGGCAAGGTCGTTGGCTCCCGCCTTGTCATCCTCAACGATAAAGTTTGCCTCGTATGTCCTGTCGCGACGGACGCGCAGGGCCTCGATCTGGCTCTCAACCTCCGTGAGCTTGGCCTCGACACCCGCCTTGTTTTTGGAAAAATCATCCCGGACGGAGGTAACCTCCGCCTCCCGCTCCTTTTCAATCACCGAACTGACGGTGTCCTTGAAGAGGAGCAGCGTCAGCGGGTGGGAAATGGTCAGCCCCATGAGGACCGCCACCACGATACGCAGGGTAAACTGCGAGAGCTTCCGCATCAGAGGTTGATAGGAGCGGTAGGTGGCAAGGAGGGCACGGTCG
Source organism: Verrucomicrobiaceae bacterium (assembly GCA_024229495.1). Classification (GTDB taxonomy): domain Bacteria; phylum Verrucomicrobiota; class Verrucomicrobiia; order Verrucomicrobiales; family DEV007; genus CACIUL01. The sequence continues at coordinate 6,201 of JAAESJ010000162.1, forward strand.
ATGGTCAGGATAATAAATCCCCAGACCAGGGCAACGGACACGATCACCCTCGGGTCAGACGTCAGTGTTGCCATTGCATAAGAGCTTGCAAGAATCGCGAAGGCTGTCGGCACAAGTACTGTCGCTCCGAAGGCGACATACTTGCGCTGTTCCCATTCCGGACATTTTTCCAGGGCGTCGGTGGAGGCTCCGGAGAGCCAGAAGAAGGTCCTGCGGAGAAAAAGTTGGATTTTATTCGGTGAAGACATGGTGGATGGGAAAACGTTTCCGGTGGTGATTATCGCCCTTCTAAATGGGCTCCAAGAAATTTAAGGTATCTAAGATATCGAGGAAGTCACACTATTTTGCACGATGGTAATCCTTTCATTTTCAAGTCTCTGGGCCCATTGGCAATAGCCCCCGGCGCTCGAGCCATCCCGACCTGCCCAAATCCCGTTATGGGCACCCGCAAGGCATTGATCAGTATGGTCGTGTTTAATTCTTTTGGGGGAAATCCGGAGGCTTCACAAAGCGGCCCCTGGCACGGATCACCTGATAAGGAGTGATCAGATCCATGCTCTGGCGGGGCGTGGCATCGCTCTCAAAGCCGCCATAATAAAGCAGTGTGACCACCGCCGTGGAACAGATGTATTCGGTCCCAAAATCGTCGACATCTTCCGGTTTGAGGTTCTCGTTCCACAGGGCAAACATGCCCGTGAAGTCATAGCCGAAGAAATGCCCCGACTTTTCCTGGCAGCGCAGGACGCCTTCCCTGATTCGATCCTTATCGACACGATGCCACTTGTCGAGCCTCCAGGCATCCCAGTTGTGTGTGCGCAGCGTGTCGATGTCCTCCTCCACGTTTGCCCCCTTTTGGCTCTGGCTTGTGAAAAGCACCATCCTCCCGGGAATTTTGGGATCTTCCACCACGATGGCAAGGTGGCCATACCTGAAAAGCCGGTAGCCGATGACGGTGACTTTCCCCTCGGCAAAAAGTTCCCGCCGCGCACTCCACTTATCCTTCCGGTAGGCGATGACGTCACCAACCTCCAGCCCCCCTGTAATATCCGCCCATGCCTCGTCAGTTATTTCGGTATGCCTTGAGAAGACGCCGGAGAGGGCCAGGGAAGTCACCCCGAGAAAGATCACCAGCCCCGCCCAAAAGCCCTTGCGCCAGATGCTCTGCCGGGCGGTTTTCTTTTTCCTGGCCCAAAGCATCCATGCAGCCACTACCGTTAACGCCAGCGAGCTGAGCGTCATGAAATTGACAAACGGCAGGGATTTTTCCCCGTTGAAGGACTCCACCTGAGCAAATTGCCCAACGTCCTCCGGCGCAGCGCCCCTGGAAGGCCCATTCTCAGTGACCTGCTCCATCCAGGACAAGATGGCCCAACCGTCAATATCCTGCAGCCAGATGAGATGGATCGCCTCGTAAATGATGATTACACCAACAAGGATGGCAAGAATCTTAATGACGATCTTCACGGCTAAAAAAGCGAAACGTGTTGTTAGGATAGAACCGCAAGCTGCTTGAAGCGGAGAACTTTTTGTTTGATAACCTGATTAATCTTGGCGACATCAGCATTTATGCAAGTGCCGAAACCTCTTCAGGCACAACGTGTTTACATGACCAGAATCACCATCCCGGCCTTGCTCGTGGCCTGCCTTATGGGCAGCTGCGGCCGAAATGCCCAGAATCACCCTGATGATAACGGGGAACTGGCCGCCCGGTGGCACAAGGACCCGGTCGCTGCCCGGCAGTGGCTGCTTGAGCACACCGGCAACGATGCCCGGCGCTTCATGCAGATCATCCTGGCAAGCGGGCACTACGATTCCTGGGTAGTGAAAACACCCGACCTGCTGGCCCTCGCAGTACTTGATTTTCCGGCCGACGAGAGACCCGTCCACCTGCAGGGAATCTTTGAGAAGTGGGTCGCAACAGATGCCGATGGCGCGGAAAATTTCATCGATGATCACCTTGTGCCCGGACCCACCCGCGATGCGGCGGTGATTGCATTGGTTGAGGGTATCAGGGATGAACGTCTGGCCGAAGCGGTGGCATGGGCCAGGACCATCAGTGATCAGGGGCAAATGTATTCGCTGCTCGAGTCACTGGCCACGCACTGAAAATATCCTTGAACGCGAACCGGTGTTGGCCGGCACCACTCTTAACTACTTGAATTTCCTAAGCTATTGCCCAGCCTCGTCAGCCTAAAAATACCCCAAGCCACTAAAAACAATAACACCTGCATAAGGGGAAAGAAAAAGAAAATGAGCGCAGCCATCGATGCTCCTCCTCCGAAGCCAACTTTTCCAGGTGGGTAAGAGCTTGTGTAAACAACCACTCCAACCATGCAGGATACCCAACTTGCTATTGCTATGGCCCTGAAAGCGGCAACCGTTCGTTCTAAGTAGGTAAACAGAATCAGCAGAGCGTAAGGAGCAATAGCACATGCCAGGAGCACCAAAACCGCGAGATTGAAGTGCCGTGGCAGGATCAGTGCCAGCACTGTTACCGTGGTAATAAGGATCGAGACGAAGGCTGCCCGGTAAGCCAGGTCCCTGCCCATGCTGCAACTGCTCTTGCTTAAAGGTCGATCGGGATTCATCGCTCTGCCTCCAAGTTATAATGCGGAGCCCCTGGTCCGCCTGCCATTGAGTGCGGTGCCGATAAAGGTATAGCGCACCAGGTATCGGTAGCTAAGTAGCAAGAGGCCCGTGCTCAACGCGCACACAAACACAAATTTCAGCGGCCCCGGAAATTGCCAGTCACTGACCCAGATCTGGAGGACTTGGACCACTGGCATGTGTGCAAGGTAAAGCCAGTAGGACGAATCGGAAATGTAGCGCACCCTGGGCTTCTCCCCTGAGAAAAACCGCCGGAAAAAGCCAACGAAGGCAAAGACCATCAGCCAGCAGAAGGAGACACTTGCCGCCGGCAAAAGCCATTGCCGGGACTCCCCGGGGTTGTCCAGCAGGCCAATTCCGACCACGAAGGGCACAAGGGCCAGCACAAGGAAAAGCGGCCACCACGTCCGCGATATCCTGCCAAAGCCACTGCTGCCGTAGCACAGTGCCCCGGCAAGGAAGAAGACCGCATAGTGGGAGAGAATTCGTGCGTCGATTTCCAGCCCCACTGCGGTCGCGGGCCCGAACTCCTGCATGTCCCTGTGCGTCCAGAGGCTCAAGGGGATGATCCACAGCCAGCAGAAAGGCGCACGAAACGGGGTTTTGAGTAAAGCCGGAAATAGATTCCATAGCTGCGGCAGCCTTGCCAGCCGGGCAAGTCCCACCACCAGGACGAACCCGGCCACCAACAGGATCAGGTCATAGAGAAACCACAGGTGGTGCAGGATAAAGACCCGCTGGGAGAAAAAATCGATC
>JAAESJ010000163.1 GCA_024229495.1 Verrucomicrobiaceae bacterium
GCCAAGACTGATGCTAAGTACGGTAACAAGGACTGCAAGGCCCATGACGATTACCGCGAAATACTTTCACGCGATGACATTGATGCTGTCCATATCGCGACTCCTGATCACTGGCACGCTCAGATGATCATTGAGGCCTGCCGACACGGTAAGGACGTGTTCTGCCAGAAGCCGGAGTCCCTGACTCTAGGAGAAGGATCACTCATGGTCGAAACTGCCAAGCGTTATGGCAGGGTCGTATCAGGTGGAAGCCAACGCGTTCTTCAGGACTATAGAGGAACCGTTCTTCGTTGCTGGAACGGAAGCTACGGAAAGGTACAATCAATCAACGTGAACGTCGGACCAATGTCCAAGCCATGTAATCTTCCACCAGAAAATCTACCAGGTGACATGAACTGGGAAATGTGGCTCGGGCCCGCTCCGTGGGCACCTTACAATTCAAAGCGTTGCTCAGGCAGCTTCTCAACGAGCGGAAATAGCTGGAGATCCTACATTGATTATTCGGGCGGAGGAATGACTGACTGGGGCGCTCATCACTTCGGTGGAGCCACTTTCGCAGTCGACGTGCGCGACCTACAACCGAACGAAGTGATCCTTGATGAGAAGGACGGTAAGAAGTTTGTTAGCCTCAAGTACCCTAACGGCATTGAAATCACTCACAACAAACCCGGAGTAGGCCAGATGCACGTTGGTAGAGACAATGAGCAACGCGAGGGTAAGGAAGTTCCAAAATATGCCGGTAGCGGTGGAATCACGGGTGACTTTATCGATTGTGTTAAGACACGTAATAAACCGTTCCGTCACATCGAATATGCTATCAATACGATGGCGGTTCCTCACTTATCAACCATCGCCTACAAACTGAACCGTTCCCTCAAGTGGGACGCAGCCAAGCAGCAGTTCATCGACGACGCGGAAGCGGACCGCCTCAGGACCCGTGCACGACGCGAACCTTGGCAGATCTAGTAACAGTAAATCGAGTAGAAAATTAAACTAATTTAGAAGGAAAAAACATCATGTTAGACCAGGCATTAGAATCATTAAAAACTTACGAATGGGGAGTCGACCCAAAATCAGTCAAAGCGATCCAGGACACTGTCGTTGCTAGTCACGGCGATGCCGCAGCAAGAAAGAAGCTCGAGTCCACTCTAGCTGAAGTTCTTGGAACGGACTTACCGAGAGCAGCTAAGGACATTATTTGCCGCGCACTCAAAACGATTGGCACTGCACACTCGGTCCCTGCCCTTGCAAAATTATTGCATGACGAGGAACTCTCACACATGGCACGTCACGCTCTCGAAACTAATGATGCTCCTGAGGCCGTAAAGGCCCTCGTCGGAGCCATTGATAAGGCGCCTAAGAAAATTAAAATCGGCATCATCTCCTCTCTCGGTGCAAGAGGAACCGGTGTCCCGATAGCGCCACTCGCGAAAGCCCTCAGTGACAAGGACGCTGAAATCTCCACTGCCGGCGCACTCGCACTCGGTGCCATCGGATCAGCGGACGCGGTTAAGGCTCTCAGATCCGCTAAAGTTACTGACACAAATTGGGAGAAATCTTCAGTTAAGATTGCCGTTTGCGACGCCATGCTCCAGTGCGCAGAGAACATGCTCGCGCATGGCAAGAAAGCGGACGCCAAAGCCATCTATGGAATGGTCCTCAAGATAGGCACGACCAAGGCAACCAAAATTGCTGCGGAACTGGGCGTCAAGGCCAGCGCCTAGCTCTTAATCTTATCCGAATAATTTTAATCGAGTGGCCTGATAAAAAATCAGGTCACTCGAGAATTTTCTCTGCAATGGTGCGGAGCCTCTCCTTGCCGAGGAACTTAAAGGACGGCATCGGTGCTAACTGAGGATTGTTCTTTTTCGGATCCATGGCCCATTCAACAATTCCTTTCGGGTTCCCGGCATAGCGACCACGTATAAATTCGAGTGAAGGCCCGACGGTCTGGTCCTTCGGGTGATGACAGGCCTTGCATGCTCCCATTAGAACTTCAGGATCATTAAGGTCTGAACTGACTATGACGGGATCAATGCCGAACGTCTTTTCAATTTTCCTGTAGCCCTTATAATTGGTGAACGGTTCTCCAAGCTCATGGACCGTGGCAAAGAGCTCGGTCCTCTTCTCATTATCAAGATGAAGATGGAGCTGATGGACCGGCTGAATCTGAGGAATCTCAATAAAAAGCTTTGAACTGTCTCCGACCCTCTGAACGGAAAGAATTTCGAGCCGGTCATGACCGATCCTATTCGGGTCCGAGACCGAATATTCTTTGGACCCGTAACTGGGTCCGTACCTGTAATTCCAGTGCTGAGCGTACCATTTTTTATGGTCTGCTTTGGGAACTGATTCCTCATTAGCAAAGGTCAGTAAGATGCCATTTTCCCGCACCTCAAAGTCAACAGGATAAGGAAAATATTCGGTCTGATTATTGTATCTGACCCTCTGCAGGGCCCCGTCAGCGATGCCATAATTGCCCCATCCCTGAGAACTACCAACGTAGAGCTGACCATCGTGTGGAGAGAACCTGCCACGGTGCGAACCGGCCAGGAACGAACCCGGAAGGACCACTGCGGCTCCTTGTGAGGATTCTTTCAAAGGTTCTCTGAGGAGAATGAAGTGTTTAGCAAATCCTGAAGAGAGATGGACCCACTGCCCGCTCAAAGGTCCCCACTTGTCACTGTCGATGAAGACCTGCCCTCCGCACGAATTATCAACGCCCCTCGGAAGATAAAGCATCGGAGGAACATA
>JAAESJ010000164.1 GCA_024229495.1 Verrucomicrobiaceae bacterium
AGTACGACGATAAATCGCTGTTTGTACGGAGCAGAAGCAAAGGGTCCGGTTATGTCGAGGGAAAGTTCCATCCACAGAGCGTCAGGCGGAGGAATCGCACCTGTCAGAACTGATTCCTGAGGTCTAACAGCATCAGAAGAAGGGCACAGACCGCACGATTCACAATATTGCTTTATAGAAGAGTTTCCTCCAGGCCAGTAGTAACAGAGACAGTATTGTTGGAGCATCCGAGTAATGCCAGGATGTCCAAGATGGAGGAGTTCCATTGTCTGAGTCTGAAGTTCCATCGGAACGCACAGACAGGAGCCTTTTAGTAATAGGCCTCCTTCAACGGACAAACTCAAACGGGACTCGAAGTAAGGGCGAATAGAAGAGGGAATCGCTGATTTCGCAGGCCAACCATTTGAATGGAAGCGAATCACGTTTTGTAAGTCGGCGTCCGATGAGGTGGATTCGACGAAGTCCGAAATCGGAATTCCGGAGATTGAACAAAAAATCACTTGGGAGTCTTCGTCGTCCAAGGCGTATTTTCCATCATTAGTCGAAGGGGAGTCTTCTTCGTCGAAATGAATCCGTGACAAAAAGTCGGCGACTTTATTGTCCGTTCCTTTCACGTGACGGCAGTCGAAGTCATATTTGCGCAGTTTTTCAGTCCAGCGCTGAATCCGTTGAGATGCGCGAGTGGAGAATCGTGAAAGAAGTACAGTCAAACTCGACTGATCCGATTCGATGATGAAGTAGTGTCCGAGCAGATATTTGGAAAACTGCTTGTCGATTGCCCACACAGCGGCCAGAGCTTCCTTTTCCAGTGTGGAATAGTTTCGCTCTGCCTGAGAGAGAGTCCGTGCTGCGTAGGTCACCGGACATTCTTTTCCGTCTTTGATAAGGAGGAGTTCTGCTCCGAGTCCATAATCGGACGCATCCGTTCGAAGCAGAATCGGAAAAGTCGGATCGAAGGGCATCAGTTCAATGGCGTTGACGAGTTTGGCTTTCAGACAGTCAAAAGCCGTCTGACACTCATCCGTCCAGTCGAATGGGACTCCTTTTCTCGTCAGATTTGTCAGGGGCTCTGCGACATGAGAAAAGGAGGACACGTGCGTACGTTGACAAGCCCCAAGAAAACTTTTGA
>JAAESJ010000165.1 GCA_024229495.1 Verrucomicrobiaceae bacterium
GCTCTGATCATCCTAAGTGCGCTAAACTAGGTAACCCCGACAGAATGCTCCAATTTTGATTTTCCCATCACCCTATTTCTTTGATAACCGAGTAAATCTGAGTAAGTTGACCTGGACATACTTAAACGAATATCTTAATAAACATGTTTTTGCCCAATCTCAGGAATGTCCAATCTTAATTTGCATAATTTACACAATTTATTACCTCCCCTGACAGATGCTACCCCCTCCCCCCCCTAGGTCGTTTGGCTTGAATTTTTGCAAAATTTTGAAGGGGCCGTTTTGAAGGGGCCGTATAATAAATAACAACACAGTGGCATGAAAAAATCAATATTTGAAAAACTCGAAATTTCAAATTTCAAATTTTCGGCTGACGCAAATGCATCAAGATTTATTGATAAAACACTAATTATGCGATCATCCTTTTTATGTGTTTCGATCGTCCTTTCGAAAAATCGTTCTCGAAAGCGGAATTAATGCGCTATCAAACGCTGTTTTTTGAACGTCCTCCGAGGACGCTCAAAAAAAGTGTTTTTTTATTTTGAGCTAACAGTGTTACGATCGTCCTCTGAGGACGGTCGGACGATTTTTGAGGACTATGATGCTCTGATCATCCTAAGTGCGCTAAACTAGGTAACCCCGACAGAATGCTCCAATTTTGATTTTCCCATCACCCTATTTCTTTGATAACCGAGTAAATCTGAGTAAGTTGACCTGGACATACTTAAACGAATATCTTAATAA
>JAAESJ010000166.1 GCA_024229495.1 Verrucomicrobiaceae bacterium
CTGCAAATGAACTGTGGCCGAATATTGCAAGGTCACCCCTCCTTAGGTGCGTGGGTAGCTCATGGGCTGGGCACAACGAATCCTAATCTCCCAGGCTTTGTCGTCATGCTTGATGCCCGGGGCGGACCAATTCCTGGAGCAGCTAATTGGGCCAGTGGCTATATGCCGGCCGCTTATCAGGGGACCATTTTAAGATCCAAAGGCAATCCAATACTGAATCTCAACCCTCGCTCAATGATTACGCACTCCATGCAGGGAGATAAGATAAACGCTATCAATGCTTTCAATAAAATGCACCTTAATGGTAAGGAGTCATATTCTGAACTGAGTGCCCGTATCGCTAGTTATGACCTTGCCTACCAGTTGCATACGTCTGCTCCGGAAGCCCTTGATATTTCCTCTGAAGATGAAAAGACTAAAAAACTATATGGACTTCATATGGGCAAAGGTGAGCATAACTTGTCGATTCCGACTTCACACTTTGGCCGTCAGTGCCTGATCGCGCGTCGCTTAATTGAAAAGGGAGTCCGTTTTGTTCAGCTATATTCTGGGGGTGGGCACCAGCAACAGAACTGGGACGCTCATAATGGCGCTGAAGAAAATCTCAGCATTCATTGCCCCGAAATTGATGTTCCGGTTTCCGGGCTACTTGAGGACCTTGATCGACGCGGGATGCTTGAAGAAACGCTCGTTGTGTGGGGAGGAGAGTTCGGTCGTCAGCCCGTTTCTCAGGGAAATAACGGCGGTCGAGACCATAACCCGAAAGGATTCAGTTACTTTCTTGCCGGGGGTGGTGTCAAGGCA
>JAAESJ010000167.1 GCA_024229495.1 Verrucomicrobiaceae bacterium
CTTCGATGATGAAGACACAGCGGATACTTTGAGCTTTACAGCAACAGGAATGCCTTCAACAATGAGCATGTCAACTGCTGGTGTATTGTCTGGAACTCCAGTCAACGCAGATGTCGGAGATCACACAGTAATAGTGACTGCGGAGGACGACGGAACTGGAACTCTGACAGTAACCGACACATTCGTACTTACAGTGACTAACACTAACGATGCACCTACAGTAACAGGTGCGCTATCAGCTGCAAGTATTGCTGAAGATGCATCTTACAGCTTAGATGTATCCAGCATGTGTACTGATGTCGATGTTGGTGATGCACTCGCATACACAATGTCTGGCGCTCCAAGCACACTATCAATTGCTTCAGGAACAATTTCAGGAACACCTCTGAACGCTGATGTTGGAACACACACAATTACCGTGACATGTACTGATGACGGAACAGGAACTCTGTCTGCAAGCGACTCTTACGTATTGACAGTGACTAACACAGATGATGCAACAACTGGCTCTGTAACAATCACAGGTGATTCTTATGATGGAGCAACACTAACTGCTGACACAAGCGGTCTTGCCGACGATGACGGCATAGGTTCCTTTACCTATCAATGGGCTAACCAGGATGGAGACATCACTGGTGCTGAAAGTAGTACATACACAATACCATCTTGTGATACAATCACAGACGGTTGCTCTACATTTGGTAACACATACACTGTGAATGTGACTCACATTGATGCATACACTGTATCTCAGGTAATGTCTACTTCTGCTGCAACATCTGGAGTAACTCTGAATCCAGCAGGTGATCTTGATGGAGACTCAATC
>JAAESJ010000168.1 GCA_024229495.1 Verrucomicrobiaceae bacterium
CGCTGTGATATCTGGTTCGTTCAAAAATGAAATGCCTTGAGTCATGGACTATGAATCATAGTGAATGGAAATAAAACAGACCGAAAAAGGACGGTCATGTATCAAATATTTCGTTCTGAGATGCTTCTTGGGCCAGAACCTGGGCCTTCTATCGGTCGCCAAATGTTTCACAACTTTCACTTATGACTAGGGTGATTCACGGCCTATCTCGCTAATGTATTTTCGACCAACCTTCAAAGCCGAATTTTACCCAGAAAATCACGTGATCGGATAAATCCTAATGGTGCATTTTAAAGCTGGTTCCACAAGGTATCATCACAGTTAGTCACTTTATAAAAATCCCCAACAGTATTTCTTTTATTCGAAATTTTTGATTTTTTACGATTTTTCCCTATCTCTGTAATGCTAAACATGCCATTTTGAAATTTTGTATAACTTTTATATCAGTCGAGCAAAATAATTGGATGTAAGCTGGAACGTCAGACAGACTTGACTTTTGATTTTGAACTTGGAGCGTGTAACACCTTCACTCACCCAGAAGAGAAAGTTCTGCTATGCTTTCATCGCTACACTACGAAAGAATGTTACACGTGAGTTTTCGAAACCTTAGTCTAGGGAAAATCTTTAAGACGGTTGTGCTGAGTCTTGGTGAGGGTTATTCACGGCCTATCTCACTTATGTTTTTTAAACCGAATTTCAAGGCACAAC
>JAAESJ010000169.1 GCA_024229495.1 Verrucomicrobiaceae bacterium
CCCCAGATAATCTGTCGTTTCATAATCCCGGCCAGATTTTTTTGGAAACAAGGCAGGTGCATGTAGACCAAGGGTATTGCACAGGAACACCGCACGCCTGGGAGCTTGCGCATTCTTTGCCTGTACCGGGCTCATCGATTCCAGAAACGGTAATGCCATGCCAATTCCAGAGGCCTTGAGCAATGTGCGGCGGTTCATAGTGGTTTTCATTTTACTGGTGGCTGAAGAGCCGGCTCTTGATGACTTCGTGAATAATTTTACGCACACCATATCCCCCGGGCCTGGCCTTGGAAAGGATCCGCTCAATCTCCTCCCGGTCAGCAAACTCAATCTCACCCCCCGTCGAATAGACAACAAGCTGCGAGATGAAGTTGCGGGCCACCTGCTCCTCCTGCTCAAGGAGCAGGTCCCTAAATTTGCGGATCCCGGAAAACTTCTGCCCATCGGCCGTAATGCCCCCGGAATCAACATGACGAGCCCAGCGGTATTGGTTAACGCGGTGGCCATGAATACGATCCGTTGTCCAGTCTCCCTTGCCGGTGGTGCGGTATCGGCTGCGATGGCCGCCGATCGGGTTAAAGCTCTCCAGCGCAAAGCCCGGCGGGTCAATGTGTTGATGGCAGCTGGCACAGGATTGCACATTGCGATGCTTGGCCAGCGTCTCACGGATGGTGACAGCACCCCGGATATCCGGCTCAATGGCCTCAATCGTTGGAGGTGGAGGATTCGGGGGAGTGCCAAGCAGGGAAGTTAAGACAAAATTGCCACGCTTGACGGGCGAAGTGAGGGTTCCGTTGGCGGTAACTTTAAGGATACTGGCCTGGGTCATCAGGCCGCCCCTGACACTGTCCTCAG
>JAAESJ010000170.1 GCA_024229495.1 Verrucomicrobiaceae bacterium
GCCGCGCAGACTGGGCGCGTTGTGGGTATGGGTGACGGCCAACACCAGGTTGGCGGGCTTGATACCATGGCTCTTCTCAAGCTTTTCGGCCACCACGCGCGTCACGCTTGCCGGGATGCCGCAGTTATCAACGGCGACGATGACTGCCGGGTCCTTCCTCCCGATGGCCAGTGCCCGTGCCCAGATTTTTGTGTCGACTCCCTCATGCTCCTGGGTCCTGCCACCATATCCCGCGAGGATCACCGGGTGGGTGGGAGTGACGTCGACTTTCGCCGCACCAACGGATAACGGCGCAGCACTGAGGACGGGTGCTGCCGAAAAAACAAAGACGGAAAGGAAAAGCGCTGAGATGATGGATTTTTTCATGGGATAAAAACGAAAGATTTAAAACCGTCAGGCATCGCCAAACGCACCTTGAGTTTAACCTCAGGAAAAATCTCTCGGCAAGCCCTCAAAGCCGATGCAAGTCCACTGACAGGAAAATTCGCCGCCCCCAACTTCCCTTAAACCCCACGATAACAGAAGCGGGAACGGCAGGATCTTTCGACCCGCCCTAATACTCGCCGCGAATTGAATGATCCACTAAATCAGAAATATTGATTCAATAATTGATTCAAGTGATGAACTGGAAGCCCTCGAAACAGCTCAAAAGGCCCTGCCCTTCGCTGCCTAAGGAAACCCGTGCTTGCTGCGTGGCCGCTCCCAGTAGCTCGACCAGTATTCATCATAATAGTCGAGGGCTGCCTGCCAGATGTGCGGCAACTGCTCCACCTCAGGGGATTTTCCGGGATCAAATCCCTGCAGGTGATCCCTGCCTGCCCGCTTGCGCGGGGAAACAAACCGCCACGGGTCCTCACCGAGCACCTCCCGGCACAACGCCGCAAGACCGGGATCATATTTCTGGAGTCCCTCACGGGTGTGGATGTGGTTATGGTCATGGTCCATGGTGCGGTTGGTGTCATACCAGCACTGCACGCCCTCCGCCCAGTATTCGTGGCGGTTCTTCCCGGCATAGCATTGCTTCTTTCCGCCGAAGACGATCAGCACCTTGTCCTCCTTGGTGACCTTGACGGCCGCGCTCGCCTTCGCCCCGTTGACCGTGATGTCCCCGGCATCCAGGCACTTGGCCAGAAAATCCCGCGGTTGGTCCGGGAAGGATTTTACCAGTGCCTCCAGCAGGCTGACCGGCGACTTGCTTTCCACCCGGCGGAAGCGCTGCGCGGCGCGCCCGTCATTCCACACACTGCGCGCCTTGGCCTTGCCGAAGGCCTCGGTTAAGAGCTTCTGCTGTCGCTCATCAAATCCCGCGCCATGGATCACGTGCCCGAACTCGTGAATCAGGATACTCTCATTCTGCATTCCGCCCGGATACTCGAGGACATCCTCCTCGGCAAAGAGCACCACCGGCCGCCTGTCGATGTAGCGCAAAAATCCCCGCTGCCGCCAGTTGTAGAAGTCGAGTTCTTTGCCCGTCTTGGGTGTCTTGAACTGCGGAATATTGGAGGTCAGCTCACTGTGCCCGACCAGGATGCAGAGCACCTTGCGCTTGCGGATGCGCTCCGCCACCTCAGGCGCAATACTCTTCATCATCTTCTCAAACAGGTAGGCGGATTCCAGGATCGCGTGATCGGAGATGCGCCCGGAAGTGGCAATGAGGATGTCCTCAACCATCAATCCCTTCTTAAAGAAGGAGGGCGCCAGTTTGTATTGCTTCGCCCACTCATCGGTAATCGGCTTTACTGAAAACTCCCCTGCCCGGGCATCTACGCCAAACAGGCTGAAAACAGCGAGAACAATGATCCCGGAAACACTGAATACTTTCATATGAAATCTCATGACTGGAGAGATCTTAATACATCTTGACCACTCCTTCCAAGCAACAAAGCTTCCCCGAAGATGTGTTTTTTGGGAATGAAAGCGTTGGAAAAATACTATCAATAAACGCAAAAACGCGCATCTTTTGCCGCAATCCTGATCATTTACTGCGCAATGATGATCAAGGTAAACTTGCGAAAATAACTGCGCCTCAATGAATGAGCTTTCAATACCTCAACCAACTAGTCATTCTTGTGACCCTTGTGGGCGTCATCAAGGCAAGCAACCCTGCGATTGCATCGTCACTGGCTGATATCAATCGCAATTACTCTTACCTGTATTTTGAGAACGGGCACCCGCCGACAAGGGGTCCTTCCCGTCGGCCTATCACCTCAGCTTATAATAATGCACGGGGAAATCCCGACATTGTGATCCAAACCGGCTACTACAGCCTTCGCCTGGAATGTGACACCATGGAACTAAGTGGCTTTGATGCATTGGAGGGAACAGATTACCTGTCAGCCTTAACGACAGACGTCACCCGATTTAGTCCGGGATCACTGAAACTTTATGCCAATGCGGGCTCCACACGCTATACCTGCAACTCAGGAATCGTTCAGGATAACAACAACCAATACATTCGGTTCATCCAAGGCGGCCAATATGTGCAGCGGTTCGACCACACCCGCTTGGTCTTTACTGCCGATTCCGGAGAGCAAATCTATGGACGGCTGGAAGTCACCGCATGGCCAGATCACGTCAGCTTCCAACTTGATTTCAGCGACAATCCTTCAATTACCCGCACAGAAATAGAAATCATTTCACCCGAAGGTGCCACCCACTCTGCTATCAGCAATGATGATCATGTTGTGCTCTCTGTAGCTCCACGGGAAGATGAAGCCTACAACAGCTTGAATGTTCCCGATTACATCAGCGCGCTGAAAAACTGGAATGGGGTCAACCTCTCCAGCCAATGGGATAATAATGAAATGGCCATCAGGCTTGATGTGCCCACCCCGAATTTCTCCCAGAGGAACGCAAAGAATACCGTTCATGAGTATACATTCCGAGCCACCAACCCAACGAACCGGGCTGCGGATATCCCGTTGATATTCGAGCCGGGAAGGCCTCGGACCGTCACCGGGACCATGATGATGTTATGTAACGAGGATGGCAGTCCAAGTGGAATCCCTGTTCAAGTATCAAAGAACTGGCATGGAATCTCAGGGAGCACCCCTCATGCAGGATTCTGGTTGCGCGGCTATACCATGCTTCCATTGGCTGCAGGTGAAACCAGAAACTTCAGGCTCAAGATTGTCTATGGATACTGGGGAAATGGATCATTCGGAGCCGTCTCGCATTCCTCGCTTTCATTAATTGGCTGGTCGACCCAATCGACATGGAAATGGGATGAGGCCGCACTTGGAGCATGGGGTGAGTCCATGACTTACGATATTGCCCAGCATGCAGGGGGAGCCGTGATTGATGATGTCCGGCCTGCATTCACGACCCCATTTGATCGCGGCACCGATCATAACTGGACAGAAAACGTGGGCGGTGGCGACTTCCTCAATTACTATGACGGTTCAAATGTCTATCGGCCAGGAAAGAAGTTGAAAACCTGTTACCGGTGGGTGGGCCCGAACATGACCGAGGTTCTCTATTCCGGGGTAAGCTCTGATGATAAAATACGCTTCACCTACCGGACCAGGGGAGTGGGCACGCTGGATTACAATCGCCGATTCCATGCCTATCGGTACGAGTTTGTGAAGGACGTGATTAATCCCAGGAGGCTTGTCTTCTACCAGACGGCTGCGGATTACTACATGACCAGCAACTTTTCCAATTACCACGAGGGCAATGCGTCAGGCTTGGGTAGCAGCAGGGCATCCGATGCTGGCGGGAACACCTATAAGGAAGCCGAATTTGATTTCGACTCCCGCTGGCTGGCCATTGACGATCAAACAACCAACACTGGTCACAGCCCCAACGGTTACCGCGGTCTCCTGTCCCTCAGTTCCACCTTAAACGGCGCCCCCTTTGAAACCTATATGCATCCCTACGGGCGCAGCTGGGGAAGGAACACGACCCTGTTTGACCTCAGTTCCTCCTCGGTAAGGCGATCCTACTCTGCTGGGGACATCATCGAGGGAGAAGTGGCATTTGTTCTTCCGGCCAAGTCACCGGCTGTCTACTGGGGACATGACGCCGAATTTTCAGCCCGCATCGCTGGCTATGATCAGGCCTGGAATGCCGTGCATGATGAGTTTCGCTACAACCGCAATCTTGATGTCACTGTTCATCAAGGCGTGCTGGACAATGATTACCCGCTGGAAATCACGGCCACCAACAACCCGGTGCTCGCGGAGTTCACAATCAACAGCGGGGGCATTGGCCACCTCCCCGTGATTCTGCATAATGTCCATGCAGGCACACGCATTAATAAAGTTCAACGGCGCATCAACGGACAGTGGATTAAACTGGAGAACGTGCACATCAATCGCCATGACTATTATCAGGGATATTATAACGCATCGAAGAGCATGGATTTTGCCTTCAGCTTAAAGCGCCCGTCATCCGATCTAGCTGAAAGTTGGACAATTCGCATCCTCGGGAGCATCGCAGATTTTGATCAATGGCAAGCCGGCTATACAGGCTTGCAGGAGAACGAGTGGGATCAGGACAAGGATCAGGTTCACCTCTTCCTGGAATATGTTCTTAACGGCAACCCGGTGGAAGAGAACCGCACCAACCTGCCTTCAATCGAAATTACCGATGATAATGTGTTTTATGTCTTTCACCGCAGGGCATCTTCCACCGAGGATTTTGAGCAGGTCTTCCAATACAGTGCCGACCTGAAGAACTGGACTGAGATTAATATTTCTGATGCATCCGCAGAAGGGGTCACCTTGGAAACCATGGTCGACGGCCTGCAAAAGGTAACCATCCCCATGGAAAGAAGTGGCATCTACGGTCGGCTCAAAGTGACCCGTCTGCCATAACCCCATTGGCAAAAGGAGGCGATAGCGGAAAACCTACCTACTCCGCGGCAACCACCTCGATCACCCCGCGCATGCTGCGCCAGTGACCGGGGAAGGTGCAGATGAAGGGATATTGCCCCGTAAAACCGGCAGGGATCGTCAACTCCAACCTGCCCTCTTCTCCTGACTGCAGAAGTTTGATTGCCTTGAGAACCTTTGATGAGTCGGGAATGTAGCCCCTGGCCATGCCATCGGGGCTGGCAGCCATGCGATCGGCCGCGCTGCCCACCTCCTGAATGGCACCCGGCTCGACGATGAGCAGGTTGTGCGGCATTAGGTCATTGTTCTTAAAAACAATCGTGAGCTTCTGCCCCGCGCGCACCCTTAGCCGGGCGCGGTCAAAGAGCATGCGCCCGGGGATGGTCTTCACCAAAAAAGAGGACACCCCAAGGGCATCGAGTGATTTACCCAATGGCACCCTGCCGGAAAGCGCGGGCATTGATTCAAGCTCGCGCGCAAGGGCGTAGCTCTCGAGGAAGTCCGGGGAAGCCCGCCCGGCTTCCGGCACGGACTCAAGATAGGCAAGGACACTGCCGGAAAGGGAATCCAGACGACCAGCCGGCCACTCGGCGCGGTCTGTGCTGCGCAAAAGTGCCGTGGTAACTCGACGAGTTTCCCCCTTCTCAACCTGTTCAAAGAGTGCCACCACCTTCTCCGATCGATCCTCCTGCCTCTTGGTCAGGTATTTCACACTCTCTTCCAGCGCGTATTCCAACCCCTTGTCCATTTCATGTCTGGCAACTTCCCGGGCCGCCGTGAGTGCCCCGGTTGATTTACTGAAAGCGCCTGCCAGCACCGCATGTAGGCGCACCGCCGCATCGCTGTCATTGGCGCGCTTCTGGATAAGATCCACCGGGTCGGCGATCCTCCCCTGCCAATCACGCAACACCCGTGTGGCGGCAAGCCGGGCACCGGGTGCCTTGGCCTCAAGCAATCGGTTCAACAGGCTGCTTTTCACCTCCCCCACTCCCTGATAAACCCATAATGCCTCGACCAGATGGTGCTCAATCTCGGGATCCTTGGGATCCAGATCTTCTACCCAATTTTCAAGGGGTTTGATGACCTCCTGCACCGGGCGGGCGCGCAACTCGGCGCGCACCAGCTCGCGCGTGTGGCCCTCAGGGGACTTCAAGAGCTCAAGCAATTGCGCAAGCGGCCGGTCGCGAATGACCGGAGCCTTCAGGAGCGGGCGCTCCTTGTGGGAAATACGCCAGATCCTCCCGTGAGCATGATCCCTGCCGGGATGCCTCTTGGAGAAATTCACGTTCTCAAAGATGTGGGTGTAGAAATCCGCAACGTAGAGTGCCCCGTCCGGACCCCAGGCCATGGCCACCGGGCGGAAGGTCCTGTCCGAGCAGGTGGCCAGCGCCCCATGCCGCTTCGCCCGATACAGTGATCCATCCGGCTCAAGATCATACCAGTGTACCCCGACATCCCCCTCGCAGTGATTGACCAGAAAGCGGCCCTGCACCCCCGGGGGAAACTGACTGCTGACGACAAACTCACAGCCGGCGGCAATCCCCCCGCCGGGCGCAAAGGAAAGGTGATTGGTGCGCTGCTTGGACTTGGGAAAAACAAAGGGCGTTGAAATGACATCCATCGGGTAATACTGGCCGGCAGAGGCATCCAGCAGCATCCCGCGTCCCCACCGGTCGAACACCTTGCCGTAGGGATTCCAGAAGGCATGGGAAAGGGCAACCTCCATCTGCTCCTCACGTGGCGTGTAGGCAAAGACGGCCGCATCACGCACCCGACGCGGACCTCCCGGCGTCTCAACCTGCGTGTTGTAGAAGATGCCTTGCGAAAAATACAGGATCCCGCCCGGGCTCCAGCGGAAATTGTTCATCGCATGTTCCGCGTCCTCGGCACCGAAACCGTGCAGGACCGTGCGCACCCAGTCCGCCCTGCCATCACTGTCGGTGTCCCTTGCCAGCAGCAGGTTGGGAGCCTGGGCCACGTAGGCACCGCCATCCCCCGAGGGAATAAAGCCGTGAATCAGCTTCATGTTCTCAAGGAACACCGAATGAGTGTCGGCAACCCCGTCTGTATCTGTATCCTTCAGGATAATCACCGAGTCGCGTGGTTGTTGGCCCGGCAGGGAATGCGGCCAGGTCGGCGTATTGGCAACCCAAAGTTGCCCCTCTGCATCAAAATGAATGGCAAAGGGGTTGCCGATCGGAAATCTCAGTTCGGAGGCAAACAGGTTGACCTGGTAACCCTCGGCCACCTTGAAGCGGGAAAGCTGCTCCTGCGGGGAACTCAAGTGCTTGTCCGCCGGGCCATCACCGATCACCTCCCACTGCGCTTCTTTCACCACACCCGGAATGGCACGGCTCTTTGGTGTCGGAAACCAGATTGGCCTGCCCTCAACCGGCTCCTCTGCCCACACACTCTCCGGCTTCGGCTTCGGCTTTGCCCAGAGATTCTCATCGGCCGCCTTGACCAGCAACCTGCGCTGTTTGCGTTCCTCCTGCAGGTGCATGGCACCGCGGGTCTTGTTGCGACGCCCGTGGATATAGGAAGCATTGGGTGGATGCCACCAGGTGAAGAAGTGATGGTTCTTCTCGTAAACCAGTCGGCGCAGTTCTTCAGCCCCACTCTCTTTGGCCAGAGGTGCCGGCGGGGCAACGGACTCAATCAGGCCCAGCCCCGATGCCATCATCCGGCTCACCACCCAGTCACCGTATTCCGTGAGATGGATACCGTTGAAGGTGAGCCTGCGATCCGGGTGCCTTGCTATCCACCTGCCCGTGGGCTCCATGAGATTCAAAAAGCGCACGCCTTCCCGTGCAGCCAC
>JAAESJ010000171.1 GCA_024229495.1 Verrucomicrobiaceae bacterium
ACCGCCACCAAGGCCAGGGGAACGAGCCAGAAAGCTGCCTTGGGAGCAAACCCAAGCACACTTACCAGGGAGGCCTTGATCAGCAATATTAGGCCAGCAATGACAAAGGCCAAGACAAAGAAAAAGATGTGCGACATCACCTTTTCGCCGTCGACGGTGCTGATGTCCATGAAGCTGGAGAAAAACAAAAACAAATTTGCGATCAACAATGGCAGCATGACCATTCCCGAGGTAAAAACAATGGATCCGAAAGGAACCTTCATGTTTCCCATTGCCTTCAGTGCAAGTAGCACCAGGAGCAGGCATATAAACGGAATGGCGCCGCCACCAATCCAATCGATATGATCCGATAGTTTTGGCCCCGCTTTTGCTGAAGCACCGAAATTGTCAATTGAGGTAGGCAGGGTGGCAAAAATTGTTGATCCCATCTGCCAGGCAGTCAGCCAGGTGGTGATAATCCAAATGGCGCCTAAGATCCATCCCCATCGCAGGGTTGCTCCAGGACCCATTCCTGCGATGGCCTGAGGTTGACCTTCCAGGGGATTGGTTAATGCCGGAGTGATGCCGCCGGAGGGGGTCGATGGTGTTGGAGGTGGGATATAAGGAATTTGCTGGCGTTGTGGCGGGGCAGGTGCCTGCTGGTGTTGAGGGGGACTGGGTGCCTGCTGGTGTTGAGGGGGACTGGGTGCCTGCTGGTGTTGAGGCGGGGCAGGCGTACCGGGGACAGTCAGCTGCCTGCTGCAGTGAGGGCAATCAACCACTTGCCCGGAGAGAGTTGAATCGAAATGGGATTTTCCGTCACAATGCGGGCACCGTAGCGACATCCCGTTCGTATTTTCGTCATGCATTACATTTAAAATACCGGGAGGGGATACGACTAAAAAGAAGAAAAACGACGCTTTTTCATGACATCAGTCTCTATATCCACGCTCAGTCTTCTTGCCTCGTTCGACGGATTCCCTTACCCTTGCCGTTAATGGCCAAATCGAAAACCAAGAGAGCCAAAGGCAAAAAGCACCACGCAGCAGTCGAGCCGATGCTTGAGTTTGGCAACCGCTGGGATTATACCCCGGCTATAGAATCCACGCCGGTTCCGTTGAAAAAGCGCTACCCCCTTTACATTGGCGGTAAATTTGTTCCTGCCGGTTCGGACCGGGTATTTCGCTCCATCAACCCGGCCACTGGCCGTAAGCTTACCGATATTGCTGCCGGCGGACCAGAGGACGTGGATCTTGCAGTCAAGGCTGCACGCAAGGCGCTTGCCGGACCTTGGGGTAAAATGCCCGCTGCCGAGCGTGGAAAATTTCTTTACCGGATTGCACGCATGATCCAGGAGCGGGCGCGTGAACTGGCCATTCTTGAAACCATGGATGGCGGCAAGCCGATCAAGGAATCGCGCGATGTGGATTTGCCTCTGGTCGCAGCACATTTCTTTTACCATGCCGGATGGGCCGACAAGCTGGAATACGCTTTCCCCGGGAAAACGCCAAAAGCGATAGGAGTCTGCGGACAGGTGATACCGTGGAATTTTCCGCTGATGATGGCGGCATGGAAGCTGGCCCCGGCGTTGGCATGCGGCAACACGGTGGTTCTCAAGCCGGCAGAGACCACCTCGGTGACGGCCCTGCACCTCGCCGAGATTATTGCCGACGCTGGTTTGCCCGACGGAGTGGTAAATATTGTCACCGGCAAGGGATCAGCCGGAGCCGCAATTGTTGACCACCCGGGTGTAGACAAGGTGGCATTTACAGGGTCCACCCGGGTGGGCAAGCAAATTGCGGCCGCTACCGCGACAAGTGGCAAGCGGCTTACTCTGGAGTTGGGTGGCAAGGCGGCCAACATTTTATTTGATGATGCTCCGCTGGACCAGGCCGTTGAAGGCATTATTAACGGCATCTATTTCAACCAGGGGCATGTTTGTTGTGCGGGTTCCCGCTTGCTGGTGCAGGAATCGGTTTATGACAAGGTGATGCGCAAGCTCTCCGACCGCATCAAGACCTTGCGGGTGGGCGATCCCCTGGACAAGAACACCGACATTGGCGCGATCAATTCCAAGGAACAGCTCAAGCGCATCAAGGAATTGGTGGATTGCGGCGTTGCTGAGGGAGCACAACTTCACCAGTCAAAGTGCAAGCTGCCAAGCGAGGGTTACTGGTTTAAGCCCAGTTTTTTCACTGGCGTGACAGCCAGTCACCGGGTTGCCCGCGAGGAAATTTTTGGCCCCGTTCTCTCGGTGATGACGTTTCGCACCCCTGAGGAGGCCGTCGAGCGCGCCAACAATACCTGTTATGGCCTGAGCGCCGGCGTCTGGACCGACAAGGGCAGCAAGATACACAAGATAGCTGCTAACTTGAAGGCCGGTGTGATTTGGGCCAACACCTACAATAAATTTGACCCTGCCAGTCCCTTTGGCGGCTATAAGGAAAGTGGGTTCGGCAGGGAGGGCGGCCTGCAGGGCCTCGCCTCGTATGTGGACATCAGCTAATTCCCGGCCAGGCAGGAGCAAGCGTAGAGGCTTTGCTGCTCCGTTGTTCCCCGTGACATGAGAGCATTGAAGAGATTGGCCGGCAAACTGTGGCCCCGCAGTCCCCGCGAGGTTTCCTCTCCTGAGAAGGAGCTGCGTTTTACCCGTTCTCGTCAGGCGGTGACATTCTTAACGGCGGGCATAACAGCCCTTTGCCTGGCCGGCGTGATTTTCTTCACGGCAAGCCCGGCTGCGGGAAACGCGGGGGATCAACCGATCGCCGTGCATTCTCCATGGTGGTTCCTGTTTGCTCTGGCGCCCGCCGGGCTTTGCTTATGGGTGGTTGTGCATTGCATGCGCCACGCCTTCATCATCCTTACCCCTCTTGGCATTGAACTTTTCCCTTTCTGGCTTCCGGCAAGGAATATGCAGGTTATCTACTGGGCGGAAATTAAAGAGGCGGGGGTGTCGGGGGATCTCAAGACATTTACCATCATGTGCAGGGGCCGGCAGATAATGGCGACCCTGGCGCCCATTCCAGTCAGCGGGCGTAAATTGCTGAAGCAGGCTATTGAAGGACGCATGAAAGGGCAATCTAATGACCCGGCGCTCAATAAATAATCCAAAGATCTGCATTTTACGTTGCATGCCGGGCATCTCCCCGGAAGCTTTTCCCAAGGGGCATTAAAACGATGGAAATATTGAAAAAGAAGATTTCCTATGCCGTCAGCCAGGCCCTCAATAACTACCTGCTCAAATATGGCAGGCATGTTGAGAGCGTTCCGGAAATCTACCGCGACCTTTCGCGGTTTAGCGGGACAGTGCCTTACGAGTCTCCTGCCGGAGCGGAGACGCTTTGGCACAGCGTGATGTTTCCGCCCGGCGAAATGGCGGAGTTGCGCCCCAAGCTGACAAGGATTTATGCGTCACTTAAAATGGGGGGTGGCTCGGAAGTAGCCCGGCACCTTGATGTCGAGCGAATTGACTTTGGCGAGTTTGGAAATTCCCGGCCATTTCGTATCCGCATCATCAACCGCTACAATGACAACTTCGACCATTATTACGTCAAGTCAGCCGATGCCTCGAGAATTTACGGGTTGGAGCTTGAGCATATTCTCTCGCCAACGCGCATCAATTATCTGGTCAACGGCAATACACTGGTTGAGGAACACATTGCCGGACTTCCGGGTGATGTGTTTCTGCGTGATTGGTTGCACCGTGATGAGATCAATGAAGTGCGCATAGCCAAGGAGTTCGTTAAATTCAATGAGCGTTGCTTTATCCGCCTCCTTGGGGATATGCGGGCAGTCAACTACGTGGTTGATATTACTCCTGATTTTGAAGAGGTGCAGTATCGCGTTAGGCCGATTGATTTTGACCAGCAGTCCCATGAGGGGCGCAAAAAAATGTATATGGCGCAGTTTTTCAGTGACAATCAACCGATGGTTGAAATGATCGATAATCTCCTTAATGAGGCGACCATTGAGCAGTATCGCAAAGAGGAACGCACCCTGGTGGCACGACGCTGCACGGTTGCAGGGCGACGCCTTGGTGCCCTGCTGGACGTGATGATCAGCGATGAGCTATCGCCTATGGAAAACATTGAGCAGCTTCGCGACGAACTTGCCGAGCATCACCAATCCCGGGCGTTTAATGCCTGCACGACGATGGGGGGGGTCGTTCGAGCGCACATCGACCTGTTGCTCGACGGGCTCTATTGATTGAATTATCGGCCGCTTTTTGCTATTTGCCGGGAGTTGGGCGGAATGGCCATTTCGGGCTGCCCGGCGGATCGATCACGTGCGGGGTTTTGCCCAGGCCATAGTCTTCAGCCTGCAAATCAAGATCCTTGTACCAGTTCTTGTCACGGATGAAGCCGTAGAAGCTCGGGTAAAAAGGATCCACGTATGCCACGTTTGCCTTCGCCGGGACCTTCAGGCCGGTGAGGTGATAGGCGGCATTGACCACCACGCGGCGCAGCCCTTCACTGACGAAGTCGCATGAGGCTCCTGCCGTGGTGCAGAAAGAGCTGCCCTTTTTCTTGCCGTCCGGCGTCGTGTAGGTATGCAGCCAGGCCAGGGCCTGCATGGGATTATTTTTGTTGCCTTCAACATTCTCGGATTTGGGATCGAGTGTCTTGGTGACCGCCCCGCGCAACAGGATAGTGTCTTCGGCGGTTAGGTGTTTCACGCCATAGACATCGGAGGGGGCAAACACATCCACAACCCCGTTGAGTATGGCATGGTCCTTGTTGGCGG
>JAAESJ010000172.1 GCA_024229495.1 Verrucomicrobiaceae bacterium
CTGCAAATAGCGGGCGAAAGTATGGGGTTCCTCTTTCTTCGGGAAATCCCCCCAGGTCACCTGGCCGTGCCGGAATGGGTATTTACCAGACATCAATGCCAGGCGGGAAGGGTGGCAGACCGGCATGCTGTAGGCATGGTTAAACTTCATTCCCGTACGGGCCAGTTCATCAAGGTGAGGAGTGCGGTAGCTTTCCCCGCCGTAGCACCCGAGAACCTCCTGCCCGACATCATCAGCGAAGATAAAGAGAATATTGGGCTGCTTGTCTTTCGCCTCAGCCGCTTGAGCAATAGCAAGCAGAGTAAAAAGAAAAAGGCCGATAAATTGTGAATGGATATGCATGATCGCTCTTTGATAGTGAAAAGAAAAACAGGTGGATGGCCTTTGCAGCGGGCGCCTTATTTCAGGCCGTAGAACTTCTGCGCATTCAAGGCAAAAAGCTTCCTGAGAACCCGTTCACCCTCAGGTGCAAAGAAGGCACGGATAATCGCCAGTTGCTCGGCATAGGTCCCGCCGCGATCCGTCACCGGCCAATTGCTTCCGTAAATGATACGATCCTCGCCGAAGGCTTCGTATACCACCTCAAAAATCGGGGCATAATAGGACAACTCCTTTGGAGCGGGCATCTGACCACTGCGCTGGAAGATACCGCTCACCTTGCAATAAACATTTTTATGTTTGGCTGACTTCCTGACCATTTCCGACCAGTCAGCTTCAGCCGCTTTCCCGGTAATAGTAAGCCCCGTGACGTGATTGATCAGGATCTTCAGGTCGGGGAGCCTTTTGGCAATCGTGATGATATCCTCAAGGGTGAAATTGGCCAGCAACACGTCGAGGACGAGGCCTTTTTTCGATAACAGGGTCAAGTCCCTCCAGACTGCATCCGTAAAGAAATCATCTCCCCCAGGCCTGTCCCGCATCCGAATGCCGACATAGCGATGATCTTTTGCATAACGCTCAAGCAGGACACTGAACTGATCACTGCCGATCGGCAGGCTGCCCACCAATGCAATATATCGCTGCGGGTTGTGCTTCACCAGATCTAGCACCCATTGATTATCCTCAACCCGACTGCTGGCCTCGACAATGACCGTAGCTTCGATGCCATTTTCCCGGCAAACGGCATCAAAATGTTCCGGCAAAACAGCCCGAAAAAGAATCTTGTCCGTCTCTGGGGGCCAGTCTACTCCGGCAGGGCGATGGGCATCGTAAAGATGGATGTGGGTGTCGATGATTGGAATCCCGTCGCGCGCCCCCGGAGGTGTGTTGGTGGCACATCCCGGAAGAATGACTGCTAAAGTTAATAATACCAGGAAGTGCTCTGCTCTGCGCTTATTCATATTAGGTGTCGTGTGAGATTCTCATTGGTAAGCTAAAAAAGATAGGAAACCCATCCTTGCTCCAGGTTATCGCATGGTTGAAGCCTTGGGCAAATCCCCTATAAAGGGTGCCTTGGTGCGCTTGAGTTCCCTGATCGCCATCTCTCGGTACTGGGCAAGGGTTTGGTCAAAACCTGGTTTCAATGCAAGGTTATTCAATTCCTCGGGATCACCCTTTAAGTCATACAACTCCTCCATTTCCCCCTCAATCAGGTTGCGCACATATTTGAACTTACCCTCCGCAACCATGACATACCAAGGGACACCCGGCCCGTGATACAGTCTCGGGTCATCAACCTCCGGGATCTTAGCGGTAGCCGAGCCATAGATCTTTCCGGTGTGCACCAGCATCGCCGGTGAAACACGACTGGCTTTCGGATTCTCCAGCAGCGGACTTAAATCCTCACCGTGCATTTTCCATGGCAGAGGCAATCCGGCCTGCGCAAAAAAAGTAGGCGGTAAATCCACACCGCTTACCGGCTCTTTCACCACGCGCCCGGCAGTCTTGCCGGCTTTTGCCGCCGGCGGCCGGATAATCAGGGGCGCAGCAACGGTCGCATGGTAAGGTCCAACCTTCGACTTGAATCCATGCTGCCCCCACGCAAAGCCCTGGTCGGATGTGAACACCACCAAAGTATCCTCATCCTGTCCACTCTCCTGCAAAGCCTTTAACACCCGACCAACGCCCTCATCAATGGCCAGCACTCCCTCATGGTATTGG
Source organism: Verrucomicrobiaceae bacterium (assembly GCA_024229495.1). GTDB lineage: Bacteria > Verrucomicrobiota > Verrucomicrobiia > Verrucomicrobiales > DEV007 > CACIUL01. The sequence goes on from JAAESJ010000172.1 coordinate 2,101, forward strand.
CGGATCCAGTCGCGCAATGGCTTTCCCGGAATGTCCCGCATGCCAACGGGCCCAAGCTCGCGGACTTTTTTCTCCACCGGTTCGCCATTCTTCGGCTCCCAGTGTTCCATTTTCTGGACATACTTGGGCTTGCCGGGTCTTGGCGGATACACATCCTTTGGCACAGGCACCTTTGCCGCCTTGTATTGACCCTTGTGGCGATCTGACGGGGTAAACGGTCCGTGAACGGCACCATAGCAAAGCCATAAATACCACGGCTTCCCTGCTTCACGCCCCTTTCCATTAATGAACTCAACCGCCCACTCCGTGTAATTATCTGTGGTGTAGCCTTTTACCAGCTGCGGTTTACCGCCATTAAACTCCGTGAGTTGATCATGATAATAATTCGGTGAATTCTTCACATATTTCGGTCGATTCCAGATGATCTGATAATCCCAGTCACGCCCAAAGCCGCCATCCACGCCGGTATGCCATTTGCCGATCTGGGCAGTCACGTAACCGTGCTTGCGGAACACCGCCGGCCAGAACGGACACTGCTTCGGGTCATAGGCACTTCCGGGATACTTGCCCTCCATGCGCATCGACTCCACCCCGTGTTGATGCTGGCCGGTGAGCATTGTTGCCCGCGAAGGCATGCACCAGGAACCGATATATGCCCGCGAAAAACGTACGCCCGTTTTTGCCAGGGCATCAATGTTGGGCGTCTTCACGAAATCAAACGCATCCTCATAACAACTCACCGTTCGCGTGGACTGGTCATCGGTATAGATAAAGAGAATATTGGGTTTTTGAGCCTCGGCACACAGCACCGTGAAAAGCAGTAAGAAAAACGGGATAAGGGAAGACTTATTCATCAGGAATTTTGAATTGTATCCCCTGTTGCTGATTTTCACCAGAAATTGGTCGCATGAAATGCCTTAATTTCGCGCCGAGTAGGAAATACACAGGCAACGGTAAGAATCCCTCCGGTGCAAATGCATCCGTTGCCTCCTAGCTCCGCAACTCCAGCTCTACCCGCACGCCGTCGGCGGGCTTTGTGGAAACACCGGCAACAGCCCCGGTCCGTCCGGACACAGCCTCAAACCTGAACAACTTGACCATGGCGCCGACGACCAGA
>JAAESJ010000173.1 GCA_024229495.1 Verrucomicrobiaceae bacterium
CGATGTTTCCTCGAAAGCTTACTATCTGCTGCTTTTGGTGCTTACCGGGATTTGCATGGTCCTGCTTGTCCGCGTAGCGGGGATCGTGCTGTCATTGGCGCTGATCATTCTGCCTGCCGCGACTGCGTGCCGGCTTGCCCGGCGGATGTGGATTATCATGGTGGTGGCAATTGTCTTGTCCGCGATATATAACGTGGGTGGCCTTATTGTGAGCTTTCAACTTGATCAGCCAACTGGGCCATTTGTGGTTGTGGTCGCTTGCGTGGTCTACGGGCTTTCGTTCCTGGTGCGTTCGACAATTTTATCATCCGAATAGTCCTTTACAGGGCCTGGTATTGTCGTCTTTTGATGGCTCGGGTATCCTCGATTCCATTATCACGGGGAGGCAGGGACAAGGGCATCCTTTAATGCGGCATGTCGGCAATTCTTCAGGTGTTGACCTCATGGCAGAAGCACGGAATGCTCAGGCATGGTAAAGTCATTGATTGCTCTCGCATCATCCCTTGTGTTGCTGCATCCGGCAATTGCCGCTGAAGGGGAAGTGTCCCCGGAGAAGGTCCGGCGCGCGGTTGAAGGGGGCTTGCGCATCGTGCAGAAAGGGGCAAAAAACTATCCTGAGAACAGGAATTGTTTTTCATGTCATCACCAGACCCTGCCGATGTTTGCGATGCGCGAGGCGAGTGATGCCGGGCTTGCTATCGACGAGGACCTGTTTAGCGAGCAGGGGCAGTTTAGCCGTGAGAGCTTTGAGGACCGGCTTGATTCTGTGGCCAAGGGGAAATCCGTCGGCGGGCGCAGCCTGACGGCGGCATACCTGCTGTGGTCTTTCGAGCTTGGGGAGATGGCAAAGGACGAATTTTCCGACGCCTTTGTTTCCTACATCCTTAGCCAACAAAAGGAGGATGGGCACTGGGATGTGCAAACCAATCGCCCGCCTTCCGAGGAGTCCAAAATCCACACCAGTTATCTGGCAGCTTACTATGCCGAGTATTTTGTCCGGGGAGAAGAGCTCAAGCGCAAGGTTGAGTCGGCTGGGAAAAAGGCACGCATCTGGCTTTTTGCTTCCAAGCCTCAATCCCAGGAGGATTATGTCGGCAAGTATAAAGCCCTTCTCACTCTGGGCGGATCACCATCCCAGGTAGATAGTGCCCGACAGGCGATCATTAAGACGCAGCGGGAAGACGGCGGCTGGGCGCAATTGCCTGACATGGCTAGTGACGCGTATGCCACGGGCTTGACATTGCATGCCCTTGCGCAAGGGACAGTTGCCAATGCGCGTTCCCCCGGGTTGCGCTCGGCGATTAATCGCGCGCTGGTCTACCTGCTTCGCACCCAGAAGAAGGACGGCTCCTGGTTCGTCAAGTCCCGCTCCAAGCCGATCCAGAAATTCTTCGATAATGGTGATCCGCACGGCAAGGACCAGTTCATCTCCATGGCGGCAACCAGTTGGGCGACTGCTGCCCTTGCTAGAGCCGGTATGCACAGGAAAGATACACCCCGGAAGCAATGAGTGGCAGGACTGGCTCAACGCATCACTCCTAAGGGTAAGCGCCATTGCTCCCGGTCTGTGAAGGGGAGGATTGAGGAATGGAACGTTGTGCCCGCAGGGAGTTAACTCTTTTCAGAGGTTGCTCCTTTCCTTGAATCAGTGAAACCTGTGGCATGCCGAAGTTGTTCACCCTTGCCATCCTGTTTTTCGTGTCACCTCTGCTCAAGGCCGCCGAGTGGCCTCCGGGGGATCCTACCAGCAGCAAGACTTTTAATGAGCGCAAGGCGGAGACCTTCCGGCACGGGGTGAAGCCGGAGTGGGGTTACGGCGCTCCCCAGGAAGACACCTTCGTGGTCATGCACCCTAGGGGAGGCGGCAAGGAAAATGCGCCCCTTTATGTCGTGCTGCACTCCGCCGGGCATGATGTCTTCTCCTGCGTCAACTGCACGAAGACGGTTGGCAACCACGATATCTATCGTTCCCCGGATAACCACTATGCTCTCTATCTCGATTGCCGGAAGAATCGCAACGATTGGTGGTGGGGTGGCATGCACCGCGGGGACAAGGGATTAACCAAGCGCAATTCCGGAGGGGACACGGTGCCGGCCGAGAAGCGGGTGATTGACACGGTGCGATGGGCGATCAAGCGCTACGGGATTGACCCGAACCGGGTCTATCTGTCGGGAAATTCAATGGGAGGCAGTGGCGCCCTTGGTATCGGCATGCGCCATGGTGATGTCTTCGCGGCGATCAAGGCGAATGTGCCTGCCGGCGTGGAGCATGTTTCCGAGCGCATGTTCTTTCCGCCGAAGAGTTTCCCGGGGGAGTTGACTCTTCCGGACCCGCCAATCTGTGTGAATTATTCCGCCCAGAACGATGGCTGGTCATTCGGGCACGACCGTTTTTTTGAGGCGATGCAAGCACGTTCCTATGCCCTGTTTTTTTACTGGGGACCCTTCGGGCACGCCAACAACTCTGCCAGGATCAAGACGGTAAACGACCTGATTGATTCCTTTGATTGGTTGGGCGTGCGAAAGAACGAGGCCTACCCGGTATTCACCAATGCCTCCACCAACTCGAAGCTTCCCTGGCCTGATGACCTCAAGAGCAGTGAGGCGGGGCAAGTGAACGCTTTCTTTCGCTGGAAGGCCGTGGAGAATTTGGAGCAGCAGCTGGAAATGTCACTCTACCTTGTTTCTTCAGAGAAGCTCAAGACGCGCTTCAAGATACCAACTGGGGCGCGCGCTGATGTGAGCGTGCGGCGCTTGCAGAATTTCAGGATGAATGCCGGCGGTTCCTTCCGGTGGCAGTTCGGGGAAGCGAAAGGGGAGGGCAAGGCGGATGCGCAGGGGTTGATCACTATTCCCGGATTGAACATCACCGATCACCCAACAATCCTGCGGATCGTGGCTCAACCGCAGAAGGGAGCGGCTGCCCCCGGGGCGACTGCAAGGTATCTCGTTGAGGGTCGGGGTTGGCGGCTGGACAGGGCCCGTGTCACTGATACCGCCCGTCCCCGCGTGCTGTTGATTGGTGACTCTATCCTGAGCGGCTATCGCAAGGGGGTTGTGGCAGCCCTGCAGAGCAAGGCTTACGTGGACTCCTGGGTCAACCCGCACTGGCAGTCGGAAAATACCAACAAGCTGCTTGCCGATCTTCTGGAGGAGAATGGTCCTTATCAGGTGGTTCATTTCAACATGGGGCTACATGGGTGGACGAAGGGGCGTATCAAGGAGGGAACTTTTCGATCACTAACGAAGGCCTATGTCGGAGTTCTCAAGGAAGAGCTTCCCGGGGCAAGGTTGATCTGGGCGAGCAGCACGCCGGTGACAGCGAAGGGTGCTCCTGACCGGCTGGAACCCGAGATCAACCCGATCATCGTTGAGCATAACCGGATGGCCGCCGAGGTCATGCGGGAGGCAGGGGTCCCAGTGAGTGATTTCTATGCCCTTCTGCTAAACAGGCGTGAGTTGGCCAAGGGAGACCGCTTTCACTGGACCGGTCCCGCTTACCGATTACTTGGGGAGAAGGTGGTTGCTTCGATCCGCAGTGTGCTGTGATCATTTACCGGGGCGCTGCCAGGGCCATTTGCGGGCATGAACCCGCCACGGGGAATGTGATCGGGTGATCTTTGAAGCCGGGTGAACTATTTAACAGTGACTGAGTGAGCGATTCACAATAGCCTGATGGTGCAGGATGCCTTTGAGGGGGGAAGAGTTTACGGTGTGTTGGAGTGCGCAGTGATTCAGGTGACTTTTTTAGCTTCAGTGATTGCTTGGTTTAAATCATTGATGTTAAGTTTTATTTTCTAATCCGGAAAATATAACCTAATGAAATTAAAGACGTTACTGCTAAGCGGCATTCAATTTTACGCAATGTTTACGGCGGTCCCGCTAATTTTTGCAGATGACCATGGGAACACTGCGTCAAGCGCGACCCTCCTGCAGGGCAACGCCTTGAACGGGAGCATTGAGATTGTCGGTGACGTCGATTATTTCCGGATCAATGTGACGCGTGAGGGCAGCTTAACGGCATGGACGACCGGTGATCTTGACACTGTAGGAACGCTGTTCAACGAATCCGAGGAACGGATCGCAGAAAATGATGATTGGGAAGGTGCAGAGGCTGAGGAGGACTATAACTTTCGAATCGTCCATAACGTTGTTCCGGGAATCTATTTTCTCAAGGTAGGGACATTTGATGATGAGTTCGTCGGGGCATACCGCCTGTCATACTCGCTTACCGGCCAGGGTGCGGGAGAAGAAGCCGGGAATGATGACCTTACAGATGCATACTCGGTCGAAGGGCGTCCGGTTAATGAGATTATCGGTAACAATTATCAGGCGGGCCTGGAATTCGGTGAGATTAATCCACTGGCTAGAGGGGGTGCTTCAGTATGGTGGAAATGGACAGCGCCCATTTCCCGCAATATAACCGTCAATACTTTCGGCAGTGACTTTAATACGTTGCTTTCTATCCAACAAATCATCAATTCGAACCTTAAGGAGATCGTTAATGATGATGATAGCGGTAATACCCTGCAGAGTGAAGTTAAGTTTTCTGCCGTTGCTGGCACGACCTACTACATTTCGGTGCATGGCAATGATGGGGCGCAGGGTAATATCCGTATGTTGTTATGTCCGGCCACTCCGGATCCTCCGGATCCTCCGGATCCGGGAGACCTTAATATTTTATATCTGGGTGAGGAGCTGAACTCAGTTTCTTCAGGAACATTTAATGCCAGTCTTCGGAATTCACGAAGCACTGCTTGGTGGAGGTGGACTCCTCCAAATAATAACTTGGTAAACTTTGATACTTCCGGCAGTAATTTTGATACGGTGCTGGCAATCTATGCGGGGGATTCACCTGATGCGTTAACTCGTGTTCGCTATTGCGATAACAGCAACGATGATCTTACAAGTCGCGTCGCCTTTGTTCCGTCCGGAGATGTTAAAGCCTATTACATTGCAGTGAATGGCTATGAGGGAGAGCAGGGAGGCATTACATTAAACCTCACCTCGACACCAAGTCCAAGGACCTCCTCTCAATACATTGCATACGGGAGAGCGAGTCTGGAGCTGCAGACTGCTGACGGATTAGCCCAAGCTAACACTTATTTCAAGGAGGCTTTGTCCAGGAATTCCGGGAGCAGTGAAGCGAATCTTCTCGTTGCTCTCACCCAGCTGGCGCTTCTTCAGCAGCAGGCGGCGATGATTACTCTTATCGACAAGCTGGGGATTATTGCCGTCGATGCGGATATTTATTCTCTGGATTATCAGATTCCGATTGATGAAAACGGGGACCCTGTTGCGGTGGAAGGAAGTAATACCTCAGAGATTATTGATTATCTTAATGACACCCTTCTTGTCGGGTTGGGTGATTTCCAGAGAAAACTTGCCAGGATTACCAAGGAGTCCTTTCTGGTCAACTTGTCGGACAGCGAGACCGCTTCATTGTATGTGGCGCTTGACTTCGCGGACATAAAATATCTGAGGGCTGCCGGTTACGCGGCGCAATGCATGATTCATCTTCTCACTACTTACGATACTGCCGTGTCTCTCGAGAAGGTCGTGGAACTGCATAAAGAGGATAAGGTGAGCGCACAGGATGTCCTTGGTGCATTTGGCAACCTGCTTAATTTAACGGAAACGGATCGCCGGGGAGAATTCAAGAGTGCCTTCCAGAAACTCAACAGTAATTACAGGGCGGGATCTGACTTCGCTCGTAAAACTGCAGGAGAAGAACGGGAGGGGTTTAGTGTTCCGTTGTCAGGCAATTTATTTTATTTGGAAGATGACAGGAATAGAAAGTTCCTGGCACTTGCCACTGAAGCCCTTAATGGGCCTACCCAATGGGGTGACGTAACGGTGGATTTATCCCGGTTGCTTACTTCAGAGAAGGGTTTGCGTGATTTCCTGCCCAATCTGCGAGGCAATCGTTTCGTAGCAAATACGATCCCGGATGCTACTTTTGATGGAGTGCTTCCAAATGGGAACCGCGAGCAGGTAGAGTCTTACCTTGATAGTCACGGTCTACTTTATGATGTTTCAACGTTTTCTCTCTGGAGCGAGAAGTTCCTGAGAGCGGCTCCTTTGTTTGATCGACTTACAACCAGTGACCCTGATCTTGACGGGATCAGTAATTTTCTTGAGTTTGCTTTCGGTCTTGATCCTCTTGATGCGGATGATTCGGCAACCTTTTTTGTTCCGCAATTATTAACATCATCGATGCTGGCCGATAATTTCGACGACTTGACGTTACAGATCAAGGTCAACCCTATCGCTGCGGGAGGGTATCACAGTCTGGTCGTGCAGGAGGACGGTCTTGCTGTAGCATGGGGGCGCAACAATTATGGACAATCCAGCATTCCTATAAACCTAGGCGAGACAAGCGCTGTAAGTTCAGGGGCATGGCACTCTATGGCACTGAGGGTGGATGGCACAGTGCTGGCATGGGGTAATAACAGCCATGGGCAGGGCACGGTGCCAGCTGAACTACAGGGAGTGATTGCCGTGGCTGCAGGGGCGCAGCATTGCCTAGCATTGCGAGTTAACGGCAAGCCGGTCGCATGGGGGAGCAATAACAATGGTCAGGGCATGGTTCCTGACGAGGTTGATGAAGTCATTGCTATTGCCGCCGGCGGGTATCATAACATTGCTCTGAGGAAAGGTGGCAAGGTGGTTGCATGGGGCAACAATAGTAATGGACAAGCGGATGTCCCAAATAACCTCAATAATGTCACTGCTATTGCTGCTGGTGGGTTTCACAGCCTTGCCCTGCGCAGGGACGGTACTGTGGTCGCATGGGGACAGAATTCCTATGCGCAGATTAACGTTCCGGCTGCACTGAAATCGGCCGACCATCCTGATTTTATCAAGATTACTGCTATTGCCGCCGGCGGTTATCATAATCTTGCATTGCGGGAAGATGGAACGGTTGTTGCCTGGGGACGCAACAACTATCAACAAAGCAACGTGCCGGAAGGGCTGGGAAAGGTCGCTGCGATTTCCGCAGGGCTTTACCACAACATGGCATTGCAGGAAGAGGGTGGCCTGATTAACTGGGGTCAAAACGATTTCGGGCAGGCGGACAGAGCCCCGGGCATTCGTATCGCCAATCCTGGTAAGAATGGTAATAATGCAGATCGTTTTCTGACCGTAACTTTCCGACGCAGGGTTGATACCGATGATGTCACATACATTGTGGCGGTTTCAGATGACCTGATTGATTTCGATGAAACAGGAATAGAGGTTGAGCAGGTGGGCGGCGCATTGCCCACTGGAGACGGGATTACTGAACACGTAACGGTTCGTTTAAAAGATCCTGTTTCCGTTATTGGGAGCAGGTTTATGCGTGTGATTGTCAGGGAGAGAATGCCGGCCCGGGAATAGCAAGAACGGAACCCGCCACGGGGAATGTGATCGGGTGAGCTATTTACGATTTGTTGTTTTTAAAGAAACCCAGGCTTGGTATTTCCCTCCTACTGGCGATCATCTTGAGGGGAAGGTGCCTGGTTAGTGGGCAGGAATAGGTTTGTGCTTTTTTTGCTGGAGTGAGTTTAGTCTTCCGTTATTATTAGCAAGTAATTCAACACACTGAAGATCATGAAAACAAATGCGCCTGGTGCAGTTAGCAGCCTTGTCTGTGGTATTATTTCTATTGTCCTATGCTGGGTTCCGATTGTCGGGTTGGTGTTAGGAATTATTGCTATTATGGGTCAGTCCAGGGCCAAGAAGAAGATTTATGCTGACCCGGAAAACTATGAAGGTGGTGGCCTTGCTATCGCCGGATTGGTATGCGGGATTGTTGGCACCGCGAGTTCCGCTCTCTATAATATTTTCTGGGTGGTGGCGTTGTTGACCGTTGGTGCGGTGGTGAACGAGGCTGGATCTTTCGACGGTTCCTGGTAAATCACCGGCAGGATGCATTCCTTGCTCAAGGAGCAGGAATCATTTGAAGCCAGGTAAGCGTTCTACCGGCAACTGATGGATTATGGGCTTATCGCGGCCAATTTGGTGACCGGTTGTCCCAGTTACCAATATCATCCTCGGTGCCTTCGATTCCATCGGGACCTCTCGAGAAGATGTCCGGCTTACCCGGCTCGTTGAACTTGCCCGGGAAAAGGTAACCATACTCATTTCCCCAGGGATCATAGATGGGTTCATCAAGAGCCGGGGACCAGTTGCGGACATTGCCGGGATCCTCGACCAGCGGCCGAAGTCCCTCAGTGGTGGTGGGAAAAGATCCTGAATCGCCCTCATATTTCCTGAGCGCCATCATGATCACCTGGATATCACCCTTTACACGGGTCTCCCTGCCCTTGTCAGCGACACTCGCCAGTTTCGAAATTCCAGCCGCAAACATAATGGAATAGATTACTGACAACACGGTGCCAACTATTCCACAAACAAGGCCGCCAGTTGCCAGTCCTCCGCCTCCGAGAGTCTCGGGATTCGATGTCACATTTTTCTTGGCCTTGCGTGAGAGAACGAGTGCAACAATACCAAGCACCAACCCGACGATTGGAACCCAGCATAGAACAACGGAAATAATGCCACAGACAAGGCTACCGACTGCGCCGGGTGCATTTTCTTTCATGTGCCTAGCATAACGACCTGCCGACCACCTTGCAAGCGCTCCACCAGAGAGTTCCGGTGTTCTCGGTTTAGAGGAGAGAACAGGGAATTGAGAGGCTTGTTATCTATCGCAAGCAACTGGCTTACCGATCATCTACGCGGATGAAAGAAACGCCGTGCTGCCCGCGTTATATGCATATCGTAAAAAAAGACATGAAAATCACCATATTCCTATTCATTACTTTCTTGAGCCAAGCTCTCTCGCACGCCGACTATTTTACTACGTATCTCTGGTATCGGGCTGAACCGGATCTTTCCCGTATTGTCATTACTGACGAAATGATTCGTGGGCATCGAGCCGTTGATGGGTTCAAGGACAAAGCCAAAGAATATGAGAAAGAGGGAAAATATCTAACCCGCTGGTATAATCATAAGCCGCTCGTCAAGGAGGTGACCAGGATTGAGAAGATGGATGGGCATGAAATTAAAACTGAGCTAGTCATTTATCCTCCACGTGGGAACGGTTTTGGAGGCGCCTGCCCAATCTGTTCTGTTCGAGTTTTTTTTGATGGTGAACTCAAGTTGGATTGCCCAATGGGCTATTCGGCCATGTATTCACTGAGCGTTGAAAAGGTGGTGGTTAACGTTGATGATCAATCGCTGTTTGTTTCTTGCCACAATGATTCGGGAGAAGTGCTTTCATTGTACAGTTTTTTCAAACACGACAAGGAGACGATTGTTCTGAAGGAAGGGAAATTGGCCAGTAAGCCAATTGATACGAAGGCCACACAAAAAATAAGAAGATACGCTAAATGATCCAACGCATTAACCCCTAACAGCATTGCCAGCAGCCGGGGGTTTGGCTAGGGTTGCGGGATGAGTATGGTAAAATGTCCCACTTGTGATTCTACGATATCAAGGAATGCTCGATCATGTCCTCATTGCGGAGAGGATTTCGTTGATAGATCTCCCGGATTCTTGGACGTTGGAAGTTGGAGTTTCTTTATCTTAGCTATCTTGGTGATTTGGTGGGCCTGGGCAACGAGTGGGGGTTAATGTTTGTTCCCGGAACTTTTTCCTGAACGGATCCAGGGCGATTACTTCCAGCAACTTTTTGCTGGGACGGGCAGCAAAGAACTGGCCAAGGGCAACACCAGAAAATCCGGAGAGTTTTTCCAAGCCGGGAAGGCTATTTACCAGCGTTTACCGGCTTTGGCGCGTGAGGCGATCCACGCGCGCATTCACGGCTTAATAGGGAGCCATTCCTTGCCCTGATCCCGATTTGCAAAGCGGAGCGGTTTGCCTCCTTGCATCGGGTTTGGGACACGGATCTTCAGCGTGCCGATCTTCCCCAATTCGGTTGACCATGTGCGCGACTTCTCAGGTAGAATTCCTTTAAGTTTCCAGTCGGTCTTTCTAATCTTCCCGTCCACCTCGATCTCAACCAGCCAGTCGTAGTAGAATGGTGCTACTCCACGGTTTTCGACGGTCAGTGATATGCTCCCTTCGCGCCAATCCGCTCTCGAAATGTGAAGTTCGTATCCCATCCGTGCCGTCTCCCTCAGGGCCGCCTCTTTGCGATATTTGTCCATGGGGATGCGAACGTCAAAGAGACCGGAGTCCATGAGCCAGGTCGCATGCAGACGCTCGACGCACTCGATGAATCCCTGGTCACGAGGATTGCGATTGGCCGTGAAGCTGGTCTTCCACAGCTCCGGGCGGATCTCGCCGCCGATCGGATGGTTCTTCCACTTTTCAGTCGCTACTGCTACCTTCAGGGACGACTCAAAGAACCACGAGTCTTTCTTTTTTCCGGTGTCGAGTGTCGCCCAGCAAAATGAATCATCATGGTAGCCGAAGGGGCGCCTGTGGTTTTCAGC
>JAAESJ010000174.1 GCA_024229495.1 Verrucomicrobiaceae bacterium
AGTGGACAGCAATATGTTGAGAGTGGACAGCAATATGTTGAGCAGTGTGCTACTTGGCTTGCTGCCGATCCTTCTACTGTGCGTCCTGTTGTGCTTCTGGATTTGGTCCTTGATTCACTGCATCAGAAACAAGGACCTCTCAGACACTAACCGCATCATTGGTATCCTCCTTATCATTTTTCTCTTTGTAATCGGCAGCGTGGTCTACCTGTTTATTCCCCGTGAAACGAACAGCTGAGGCCAAGGAATCGCCGTCCTTTAAATCATTTATAGCAAGGTATCCGGAGGGCTGACAGGGCGGTCGAATGCACCGGTCCTGAAATGAATTTTTCGCGTGATAGCAATCGGCGGGAATCTCAATATCCTATGCCGCTTTAGCAATGGATAGATGATCAGCAGTGTATTCGTTCCCTAGGCGTGCCAGCGAAAAATATCGTCCAGGTGATAGAACTGCCGCCCCTCTGCCACTCTGTCCAGATGCGCGTGCAGTTCATCAACCGTCAGGTAACCACGGGTGCCGTCAAACTCGCGCACATCATCAATAAGCACGACAGCAGGATCCACTCCTGAGTTCCTGATGCACTCCAGTTCCCCGACGATCGGGGATTCATCCTCCACCAGTTTGGTGACTCCCGCATAATAGTGGCCATCAAGCCAGAACATCACGGATTTGTCCCCGATCCGGTCAAGTACCTCCCCCAATATTACGGCACTGTCCCCCTGGTGAATGGTAATGTGCGGGTCAGATTTAAAGATTTTCCGGGCACGGGATGCGAAGACGGGATTGATCTCTATGGAATGAATCTCCCCGAAGTATTCACTCATTGCGCTGACGGTGTTGCCGCGAAATGTACCCGTTTCCACGAAGACATCGCAGGGAAAACGCCGGGCGTATTCCTGAAGGATCAGGTGCTTCACAAACCCCGGTGGGGGATGAGGGCAATTCGCCTTGAGCCACCTCCTGTAATGGATGGGGGTGCGCAACTTCCGTGCGATATCAAATACCCACGTAGACCTGAGGAGTTCCTTCAAGTTCATTGAGATTCAAGCCAATGAGTCAGCGCGGCAAAAGCCATACATTGCGGAAGGCAACGGGATTGCCGTGACCCTGGAAAATAATCGGCCCCAATGGCACCTCCTTGCGCCCACCGCCAGCTCCTGTCCCCTTGGGCAACGCAACATCATCATGGATGGTAACACCGTTGTGCTTGACGGTAATCCGGGCATCAGCAGCCTTCTTGCCATCCTTGAATTTCGGGGCCCTGAATTCAATGTCGTAGGTTTGCCAGCTCAAGGGAGGCAGGCACATCGGGGTATCGACAAGCTTGAACTTGTAAAAACAGCCACACCACTGCTTCGGGTCGGACTTGATTGGCAACTTCACCTGCTCGCGGTCATAAACCAGACCGAAACTATCGAGCACCTGTACCTCGTATCGATTCTGCAGGTAGATGCCGCTGTTGCCGCGATCCTGACTTGTTAAAGGGGAAGTGGGCTTATAGGGAAGCCTAAACTCGAGGTGCAGCATGAAGTCGCCATATTCCCCGGTGCTCTGCGCACCCGCCCAGAGCAGGTTGTCCTTTACCGGCCCCTTGATCAGCTCATTAACCTTGCCTGCAAACAGGATCACGCTGCCGGCAGGCGGCTTCGCGCCAAGGCTGGGACCCTCGCGCACCACTTTCTTCATGCCGCTGATTCTTTCCTTTACCCCAGTAATCTCAAGCAGTTGCACTGTTGGTGCAGCACGCTTCCATCCGGCACCCGGCAACCCGCCGGCAAAGCGGCTGACATAAAATTTTCCTCCGCCAATTGCCGCCACCTGAAGGCCGTCTCCCCCACCGACATACTCGCCCTGCAGCAGGAAATCCGGATCTTCTGCCGCTGCCTTCGCGGCATCTGTCCAGATTGGACGAGCATTCTTGTCTGCAGCAAATGCTGCAGGAGAGGACGTGAAAACAGCTGTTGAAATAACAGCGGAGAAAACAGTAATGGCCTTCAGGGTCAGGTTCATGGAGGAAGCTTGACACCAACGCCCAAGGACATGCAACAAATTGTGCGGCTATTTAATGGAATATGCCCACGCCCGAAGCCGGAAGCCACGAGATTATTGCCTTTTGGGAGCCAATCCGGCCTCATGCCCGAGCAGCAGGGCCTTGCTGCCAAGCCCGCCACTGAATCCTGTCAACGAACCACCGGCACCAATGACCCGATGACATGGTATTATGATTGGCAAGGGGTTCGCACCAAGGGCTGATCCCACGGCCCTTGTCGCCCCGGGGCGGCCGATGTTCCGGGCGATATCCCCGTATGCCGCAGTCCGCGCAAACGCGATCAATTGCGTCTGTTGCCAAACTGACTGCTGGAATTCGGTTCCGGTAACATCCAGTGGCAAATGAAATGCCTGCCGTTTACCAGCAAAGTATTCATCAAGCTGCAATGCTGCCGCATCCAAGTGCTCCTGCGCGGGGCCTGTGTCACTCTCCCCGTCGCAACCACTGCATTGCCCGAAAAAAACCCCGGTAATCCCTGTGACCGAGGCCAAAAGGACAAGCTCACCCACGGGGCTGTCAACGGAACATAACGCGGACGGACCTGAGAAATGATCCTTCAAAGCAAAGCCGGTGTTATACCCCTTCCCCCAAGGTCCATCATCTCCTAGACGATCAGTTCACGGGAACGGGCCAGCAAGGTCTCAACCCCGGAGGGATCACTGCCCGCACCACGGGCCATCTCTGCTTTACCTCCACCCCTGCCGTTAACCAACGGGGCAAGTTCGCCCATCAATTGACCGGCCTGGAAACGATCCGTCAATCCGGAGGCAACGTAAATACCGACATGCACCTTCTCACCATCATTGACCACCATGACCCCAACGCCGGGAAACTGCCTTTTCTTCAACCCGTTCATTAATTCCTGCAACAGGGCAGGCGTGCCCTCAAAGGACCCGGCAATCAACGGCACCTCCCCTGAAGCGGCCGCAATCAACTCAACCAACTGGGCATCCGCCTGAGCCACGGCACCGGCAGATTGCTTCTTCTTCAGTAACTTTTCCGCCTCGGCAGCGGCAGCCTTGAGGGCATTACGCAAGGCAAGCCAGGGCTCAAGCTCCCCGTTGTCTCCATCCAGTGCGGGTATTTCCAAAGCACCTTCATCCAGGGCCGAGTTGGCCTTCTCAAGCTTTCCGGAAAACGTCTGAACCTCCTCCTTGAGTGCCGCGATGCGTTCCTCAATGTAGGCATCGGCCGCAGAGGCACAGACCGCCTCAATTCTTCTCACCCCTGCAGAGATCGCCCCCTCGCTCTTGATCTTGAACCGGCCTATTGCTCCGGTGTTTGGCAAGTGCGTACCACCACACAACTCCATGGAATAACCGTCGAGGGCACCCGGTTCGCCACCAATCTTAACCAATCGCACCAAGTCGCCGTATTTATCACCAAAGAACTGCATGACATCGACCCGGTCCCTGACTTCCCCATGCGGCAACTCCTGCCATGAAACCGCATCATCTTCGGCAATCCTTGAATTTACCAGAGCCTCCACGGCATTGAGTTGATCATGACTTAGAGCATCACTGTTAAAGTCAAAGCGCAGCCGATCGGCAGCCACCAGTGAGCCCTGCTGGGCAACCTCGGGCCCAACCACCTCGTGCAGAGCCCAGTGCATCAGGTGCGTTGCCGTGTGATGCGTCTCGATCATCCTGCGACGCGGCACATCAATCCGCAACATCACCTCCAGTGGTTGACCCTGCCATGCCTTGAGAGGGCTTCCCAGGGCAAGGCAGAATGCTGCGCCCACCTGACTCACGGCACTCACGGTAATTTCCTCCTCACCGACAACAAGGATACCGGTATCGCTTACCTGCCCGCCTTTCTCGGCATACAAGGGGCAACGGTCCACGATTGCATAATGCATGCCTTCACGGTTTAGCACCTCAACCACCTGCGCTGCGCACTCATCCTCATCAAATCCGGTAAACTCGGTCTCGACATCCGTCTTGTAATCCAATGCGGCAATCACCTCCCCCTGGGCACCCGCACGGCTTATCTCCTGGTGTTCGCGCAGGCACCCGGCATAACAATCCATGTCCAGCTTCAGGCCCTTCTCGGCAGCCATCAGTTGCGTCAAGTCAACCGGGAAGCCGTAGGTGGCCTCAAGGTCAAAGGCAATATCCCCGGGAAACACACCCCCCTTGGCCTTGGCCAACTGACTCTCAAAGAGCTTCAGGCCCCGATCGAGGGTCTGGTTGAAAAGCGCCTCCTCACTATCAAGGGCCTCAACGATGATGGCCTGGCGATCGGCCAGTTCAGGGAAAATCCCGCCAAATTCCGCGACCAGGGTTGGTACAAGCCCGCTCAAAAACGGCTTGCCTTTCCCTACGCCAAGCGTGCGACCGAATTTCACTGCCCGGCGCAGAATGCGCCGCAACACATAGTTGCGGCCGCCGTTGCCGGGCTTGATGCCATCGGCAATAGCAAAGCTCAAGGTACGCAGGTGATCAGCAATGACGCGGAAGGCAATGTCAACCTGTTCCGCCTCACTGAGGCCCTCACGCACCAGCGGCAGGCTGCAGCCATAGGTTTTGCCGCTGGCTTTTTCAAGCGCATCAAAAATGGGTCGGAAAACATCCGTCTCATAATTGGAGATCGGGGTAGAAAAATCCGTGAATCCCCTGGTGCCCTGAATCATCGAGCAGGCTCGCTCAAAACCCATCCCGGTATCCACGTGGCAGGAGGGCAATGGACGAAAACTGCCGTCTTTCTCGGCATTATACTGGATAAAGACCAGGTTCCACAGCTCGATGCAACGGGGATCATCAGCATTAACCAGGCTACCCTCGGTATCCCCCTCAGGAGTCAGGTCCACATGCACCTCGGAACAGGGACCACATGGACCGGTATCCCCCATCATCCAGAAATTGTCCTTCTTGTTGCCGTCGACAATATGGACCGCAGGGTCAAGACCGGCAGCTGCAAAAACAGCTTCCCAATGATCATATGCCTCCTGGTCAAACTCGGCCGGATCTCCCTCGCCGGGACGGTATACTGTCGCGTAAAGCCGTTGTGGCGGAAACCCCCAGCGCTCCACCAGCAACTCCCAGGCCCACTCGATAGCCTCCTTCTTGAAATAATCACCGAAGGACCAGTTTCCAAGCATCTCAAAGAGGGTCTGGTGATAGGTGTCAAAGCCGACATCCTCCAAGTCGTTATGCTTGCCACCGGCACGGATACACTTCTGGGTATCGGCAGCGCGGGGAGGCTCGTAGGGGGATTTCTGGGTGCCGAGGAAAAACGGCACAAATTGGTTCATTCCAGCGTTGGTAAACAACAAGCCTGGAGACTCGGGCATCAACGAGGAGGAGGGAACAATCGTATGCTGCTTCTCCTTGAAAAAATCGAGGAACGACTGGCGAATTTCTTTGGAAGTCATCTTAGGAACCGGGCAAGCGCGAGAGGCAAAGGGAACGCACCTTGGTCCCCGACGCAAACGTCACTTTACCGATTCTTCGGCTCCGCTTCAATTACAATTGCCCCCACGAGATTGCACCAGTGCTAGGTGCTGGAAGCTCCGTCAAAGGTTCCCCCGGTCATCTCAAGGAAGCGCGCCTCCAGACTTGCTCCCTCAAAAACACTGCGGGGATAGATTTCAAAGCCAGCCAGGGTCCCGTATATTGCCTTCATCGCCTCATCCTTACCGCTGCCGGAAACATTGAGCCGCAGGTTGAACTCCGTTTCCGAGGTCAATTCAATGCCCTCAACAACCGGCAACGCCTGCAGTGCCCCCTGCGCCTCCTGGGAAAGGGCAGCAACTAGCTCAATGCGCACCAGAAACGTGGATTCTGTCAATGACTCCATGGTTCCTTCCTCAACAACTCTGCCCTTGTCGATAACGCAGACATGATCACACATGTCCTGCACTTCCTGCAGGTTGTGACTGGAGAAAATAACCGTTTTATCCCTGGTCAATTCCCTGACCAGCTCACGAATCCTGCGGGCATTGTCGGGATCAAGGCCGGCCGTCGGCTCATCCAGAAGAATCACCTTCGCATCCCCTAGGAAAGCCTGGCAGAGCGCCACCCTCTTCATCATGCCATGACTCAGGGCCCGGGCTGCCTTCCCGGCCACCTCGGGCAGTCCAACAAGCTCCAGCGCTTGCTCGGCTGCGCCGCGTGCAGCGTATTTCTCAAGGCCATTAAGCCTTGCGAACATGATCAACTGCTCAATCACGGGAATCGATCCCTGAAAGGCAGCATCCTGTGGCAGCATGGCAAGCTGGCCACGCAGCTCACTGATCCGGGAAACATCCACCCCGAGCACCTCGATAGAGCCTGCGGTAGGCTTGAGAAAACCAGCCGCGATGGAAAACAATGTTGTCTTGCCGGCACCATTGGGGCCGAGCAGGCCATAGAGACTTTTCTGTGGAATCTCAAGATTCACCCCGTCGAGGGCAACCTGACGCGCAAACTTCTTGGTGAGATTGGTGACTTTAACGGCCGCTTGCATGCTTCAGGTTACAGGTCGCGTTTCTGGAAATGGCGCAGGCCAAGGAATAGGAAAGCCGCGGTAAAGCCCAACATTGCCAGAATGGCCACAACTCTTACTGTCGGAGTCCCATCCAGCAATTCATACTTCCATCCCCATGGCACGGTTTTAAAGAGCCAGGCAAGGCTCTCGGGATCGGCCGTCGTGGAGGTAAGCAGGGTAAGCTTCAATAAATACAGGATGACCAGAGAAAAGCCGGAAATCAGCAGGCAAATAGCCAGTGACCCGAATGGGGTATCCAGCAGGCAGGAAATCCAGGCACACAGCGCGATGTAGGGCAAACTCAGGAAAAATACCGCTGTTAATCCCTGGAAACCCCACGACCAGAGCTCTACCCCGGGATAAGCGCCAACCTTAAACTGTACATAGAGAATAATGACAAGCATTGTGCCGATCATCGAGACGATCGTGAACATCAGCACCCCGACAAACCGGCCCAGAAAGATGTTTGCGCGTTCCGTGCGCAGCAGCAGGTAACGCAATCCCCTGGAGGCAATATCTCCCGAGGTCTGGTTAAAAGCTCCGAAGCAGGTCGTGAAGGGTACCGCTATCAGCAGGATCAGCAAAATCGCACTGAGTAGAGCAGGTTTTTTTTCAAGCAGGTATTCCGACTGGACACTATCCGAATTGGTGATCCACTCGACCGCTTTGGCCACCATATCCGACTCAAGAATCGTAATGCTGAGCTCTGAGGCACTCATGCCATCCGGACCATCTATTTTCACCAGTTCCTCCAGCGGAGTGATGAACAAGGAGGCTACCGACAGTCCCACCGTCAGGAAGATCAGCAGGAACATGATCCCCCCGCCCGAACGCAGAGCGAAACGCATCGAGTACAGAGCGATCAAGCACACATGCTGCGGTGACCACGAGCGGGGCGCAGTGGCAGTTGCTGGCTCCATGCCTATTTCTATTCTCGAGTTGAATAAAGGTTTGTCCCAGCATGCAAAAGCACCCGGGACAAACCTTTATAGAAATGTAAGGGCTACCTAGCCCCTTAATTCACCAAATCCTCCTTAAAGGTCGTATTGACCAGGATCAGAGTCAGCAGCGGATAGATCAAGCCGATGATTGAAGATAACCCGAAGGGCTGGCCACCAACGATTCCTATCGCTGTTCCCACCAACGCCAATATTCCGTAAAGGCTACCCATGTTTCTGCCAAGTCCACGTTTGAGCTTAATGTAACCGACACCGGAAATAATCAATAGAATGGAACTGACTACGGCTAAAACCATAGTCACCATCAGCATTCCCCCGCTGAGCCCGGCCTCCGACATTCCTTCCGACATCAACTCACCTGCCGCACCATCCGTCGCGGCATTTGCCGCTCCGAACAAGGCCAGCATACCCAACGCACCAATCGCGCCAAGCCCACCAAATACAAAATTTAAAACAGCAAGGGCGGTAAGTCCGCCTGGTCTTTTTCCTTCAGCCATAATATTCTTTTTTTTTTATAGTTAGAGTTCTGTCCAGTTATTGGGGAATGTTGTTTAACTAAACTTAAGTATTGAAATCACGGCGCAAACCGGGGGATTGTCGATTACAAAATCCGCCATATTTTATACTTTCCCGAAAATTATCCCTCTAAGCCTTATAATCCCTTGTCTTTTCCATTCTCAGAAGTTCGAATTTTGCTACTGATGGGTGTCTGTGGCTGTGGCAAAACCACCATTGGCGCGATGCTGGCAAAGAAAACCAGAGGAATTTTCATCGATGGTGACCAATTTCACCCTGAGCAAAACGTGGCAAAGATGAGTGCTGGCTTGCCTCTCGATGATGACGACCGGAAAGACTGGCTTGTAGCCATACGGACAACCGCCGATAAGCATCCCGGACCATGGCCGCTTTTAATCGGCTGTTCCTCCCTCAAGCGCAAATACCGTAATCTTTTCCGCCGAGGAAAACACGGCGCAAGGTTTTGCTTCATCCACCTCTCAGGATCGCCTTCCCTGATCCAGGAGCGTATGGAGCAGCGTAGCGGACACTTCATGAAGGCCGGGATGCTCGACTCCCAATTTGCTGACCTTGAGACACTTGCCGTGGACGAAGCGGGATTGACCGTGGATATCACTCCCTCCCCGGAAGAGATCGTGGAAAAGATACTGGCATGGCTTGCGGACAATTCATCCACGACAACCAATAGTTGACCTAATAATGTACCACTCCAATCGTTGTTGTAACCAATGAGAGCGCACTTAATCCAACAAACGATCCTGGTAATGCTGATGGTGGCAGCAGCAATGCCAAAAGCCGCCGCGGCGGAAAGCGAGAAGCAATTCAAGGTCAGCGCCACGGCTCCGGCAACCAACTACAAACTTAGCATCAGTGGCGTCTATCAGGTTAAAAAAGAAATCTGGGTAATCTCGAGGGTGGAACAGGTCGGGGACTTCGGCGGACAGGCACTCACTCTGGTAAGCGACGCGGTGAGTGTGAAAATCGGTGATCTTCCCGGTGAAGATCTCAAGGTCATCCACAAGATTTCCGGCAGGGTAATCAAGGGCGGTGGCGCAGGTGCCATAAACCCGGAGATTCAGAAACTGGGAAAGCGAATTGCTGAAATGAAGCGCTTCGCCTCAGTGGCCCGATTCACGCCCGAGGGATACAGGGAATTTCAGTCCAAGTTGGCCGGCCTGGAGAAACAACTGGCCAAATTACAGGCCGGGGAAGACAAAAAAAACAATGTTGATTACATTTCCAGAGCCGGGGAGAAACAACTGGAAAAAATGCTCGCCGATGCGAAGAAAATTCCCTTCAAGCGCTCGGGCAAAAAAACCGTGACGGCACCTCCCGTAAAAAAACGCTGACAGACAGCAAACAGCGGCCTAACCCGCAAGGCCGCTACGAACCAGCAATGCCTGCGGATCCGGGTCCCTGCCCATGAAGTCACGGAAAAGCTTTGCCGGATCCTCGGAATTCCCCTTGCTGAGGATTTTCTCGCGGAAATCACGCCCGGTTTCCTCGCTGAGGATTCCCTCTTCCCGGAAACGGGTGAAGGCATCCGCATCCAGGACTTCCGCCCACTTGTAAGAATAATATGCCGCTGCATAACCGGTCGGGCTGGCAAAAAGGTGGCCAAAGCGCCGCGCCATGCTGGGAGGCTGTGTAATGGTGGGAAGGACGTAGCCTTCAAGCAGTTGCCGGCTCAACGCGTCAAGGTCACGTGCAGGGTCGGCATTGGTCGCCTCGTTGATATGCAACTCAAGGTCAAGCTTGCCGAGGCTTAACTGGCGCATCATCGCTGTGGCCGAACGGTAATTGCGTGCCGCAATCATCTTGTCATACAAGGCATCGGGGATTCGCTCACCGCTCTGGTGATGACGGGCAAACCGATCCAGTGACTCACGCTCCCAGCAGAAGTTCTCCATGATCTGTGAAGGCAACTCAACGAAGTCCCAGGCGACATTGACCCCGTTGAGCGACTTGATCTCCACATTGCCAAGCAAGTGATGCAGAAGGTGCCCAAACTCATGGAACACCGTCTCCACCTCATCATGCTTGAGCAGAGCGGGCTCGTCTCCTACCGGTGGGGTCATGTTGCCGCACATCAACCCGAGGTGTGGAGCGCGTGTGCCGTCCGGTCGTGGTTCTCCGGTGCGCAGGTAGTTCATCCATGCCCCGCTGCGCTTGGTCTCGCGCGGAAACCAGTCCGCATAAAATGAGCCGAGGTGCATGCCGCTTTCACTGTCATGAATCTCGTAGAACTTCACACTGCCATGCCAATGCTCGACACCTTTAGTCTTCTCATTAAGCCTGATGCCGAAAACTTCCGAGGCAATGTCAAACATGCCCCCGATGACACTCTCCATTGAGAAGTAGGGGCGCAGTTGCTCGTCATCGAAATTATACTGCTGCTGGCGCTTTTTCTCCGCCCAGTAGGCAATCTCCCAGGGCTCAAGACAACAGAGATCCCCACCGGTTTTCTCCGCCTTGTAGGCCTCAAGCTCAGCAGTTTCTCCGTCAAAAAACGGCTTGGTGCGACGATGGAGATCCTCCACAAAACCAAGGGCGGTTGCCCCGTCCTTTGCCATGCGGCGCTCAAGCACCTGGTCGGCAAAGTTTGACCTGCCCAGAACCTCGGCCTTCTGCTGGCGCAACTGCAGTATGTCCCAGATGAGGGAGGTATTGTCATGTTCCCCACTGGCCCCAATGGCGCAGGTTCCCTCCCATACCTGCCTGCGGATGCCATCATCATCAACATGCTCAAGCACCGGGAGAAATGACGGTGCCTGCAGGGTAAAACGCCACTTTGGATCCAGATCAGTAGCGAGGTTTTTCGACTTGGCACTTTCGAGTGACGCCGCCTTTGCCAGTTCCGGCAGGCCGGCCAGCGTGGTTTCATCCTCAATGATCAATTCCCAGGCATTGGTTGAATCGAGGACATTCTCCGAGTATTTCTGGGTTTTCTCGGCCAACTTCGATTCAATTTCCTTCAGCTTCTCCTTGTCAGGTTCGGGCAGGTCAGCGCCACTGTTGCGAAAGTCTGCGAGTGTCTCCTCAAGGAAACGCCGCCGGGCACCGGATAGATTTTTGGCCTCATCAGTCTCACTGTAGGTTTTGACCCGCTGCCAAAGGGCGGAATTGAGTGGCACGGTTGCAAAAAATCCGGATACCGGCTTAAGCATTTCATTCTGCGCCTTGCGCAATTGCTCCGAATTGCATACAGCATCAAGGTGCCCCACCAAGCCCCAGGGAAGGCCAAGGGTTTCCGTCGCACTCTCCAGGGCCAACAAGGTGTTCTCAAAGGTAAGTGGCTCGCCGGGTTCAGGTCCTGTGGCAAGGGCATTAATCTCTGCGCTTGCAGCTTCTAGGGCCCGGGTAATATCGGCAACAACGTGTTCCGCTTTCAGCGTGGACCATTTAATGGCAAAAGAATCATCAAGGAAGGGATTATCCATGGCGAACCCATGCCGGAAAATTGCATGGAATTCCAGCGGAATATCCTCGCATCCCGGGCCAGACCGCCTGAATATGCGGAAAAGTGCTGCATTTGGCACAATAAAATCTACCCATGAATACCCAATCAGCCGTTCGCGACCGATATGCTGCCGGAGCCAAGGCCCGTGAGGATTCCCTCTGTTGCCCGGTGGATTATGACCGCAAATATCTTGAGGTAATCCCCGAGGAGGTGATTGCCAGGGATTATGGCTGTGGGGACCCGAGCAAATATCTCCACCCCGGCGAAACCGTGCTCGACCTCGGTAGCGGCACCGGCAAGATCTGCTTCATTGCCAGCCAGGTCGTCGGCAGCTCGGGCAGGGTAATCGGGGTGGACATGACTGATGACATGCTCGAGGTCGCCCGCCGCAATGAACCCCTGGTTGCAGAGCGCACGGGCTTCTCAAATGTCAGCTTTCACAAGGGGAGAATTGAAGACCTCGCCCTCGACCTGGAAAAGTTCGAGGAACAATTGCAAGCCAACCCGGTTACCAGCGCCAACGGTTTCCTGGCGGCAGAGGATATCGCCGCAGGAATGAGAGCCGGTCAACCGATGATAGCGGATAACACCATTGATGTCGTGGTATCCAACTGCGTGCTGAACCTGGTCGACAATCGCCTGAAGGAAAAGCTCTTCAGGGAAATTCACCGGGTATTGAAAACCGGCGGGCGGGCAGTCATCTCGGATATCGTCTGTGATGAACCGGTTCCTGAAGAAATGCAGCATGACCCGGAACTCTGGAGCGGGTGCATCTCCGGTGCCTTTGTTGAGGATGCGTTCCTCCTCGCTTTTGAACAAGCCGGTTTTCACGGCGTGCAAATCCTGCAGCTCGGCCATGAGCCCTGGCAAACGATCAATGGCATTGAGTTCCGCAGCATGACCGTGGAAGCCTTCAAGGGTGATGACGGGCCGTGCCTGGAAGGATTGCAGGCCGTCATCTACCGTGGCCCCTTCAAGACAGTGGTCGATGATGACGGTCATCCCATGGAACGCGGAAAACGCTATGCCCTTTGCAGGAAAACATACGAAATGTATCGCCGGGCACCCTATTCGGGTTTCTTCGAGTTTATCGAGCCGCGCCAGACCCCGGACCCCGGAACGGGCGCAACCTTCGACTGCACCCAGACCCGCCTGCGCAACCCTTACGAGACCAAAGGAAGCATTTTCAAGCCTGTTCTGTCCCCTAAAGGTTGCTGTGATGATCAAGCAGGCAGCAACAACGCCGGGAACTGCTGCTGACAACCATCGGTGAATATCCCTGAGAACCGGCTCAGGACCGTTTGCTGATCCATTCCGAGACCAACCTGAAGAGCTCTTCCCGCTCCTTGTCAAAGGCAAGCAAATGGTGGCTCCCGGCGAACAGGCGCTTGGTCTTGTCCGGGGATTCAAGCGCATCGAAGAATTTCTCCACCTGGGCCGGCTTGGTAAACACGTCCATGCCGGGATACACAACCATCACCGGCTTTTTGATCGATCGCGCGACATCGATCCCGCCCCACGCCATCTTCTCCACAGTCCTCAGGAAGCGAAGCGTAAAGCGTGGCACATAATGCTTGGTCTTCTTCATCTGCTCCCAGTGACCACCACCCCCGGCAACCTTGTCACCCTGCTCACCGGAAAGCTCGAGAAGAGAAACCTTTAACCCGGGAATAATCCGCATAACAACCCTTACAAAAAATTCCTTTACTGGTGGCAGGCTGTCCGGCAATGCAATGACGGGGGAAGCATAAATGAGACCACTGACAGCTGATCGGTTAGGCTTCGATAAACCGGAAAATCCATGCATCACGATGAGCGACCCCAGACTCTCGCCATATAAAAAAACCGGCACTCCCCTGTGCAGGCCCCTGATCATTTCCAAAAAGCTATCAAGGTCGTTAAACCACAAGTGCGGGGAACGCAGATCCCCGATGCGACCGGCTTTCGGGTCATTGCCCTGGCCGCGTAGCTCATAGGCATACACGGCCATTCCCTGTTTTGACAATCTGGTTCCCAACTGTTCAAAATCAGAAGCTGCACCGCTGAGGCCATGCACACACACCACGATTGCCTTCGGCTTAACATGCCCGGCACTAAGCCAGCTTGAGTAGGGAAAATCCTCACCATCAAAACTGGACCACTTCCCCTTCTCCTCTCCGGCATACAGGGCAGGGAGAATACACGTGCTGAAAAGGGTCAGACCAATAATACCGGCCACAAGAGATTTAGGGATAGAACACATGGGAAACTGCCTGCCTTTAAACTCCGCTCATTGGTTGATTTGCTCAAACACTTTCCAGCTTTCCCCCAAAAGCGGCATCCAGCACTGCTGCGAGGAAACCCGCCACATCAGGTTCATTGGATTGCCTTGGCCCCGCGACATTGACTGTCCTGGCGCCTGATTCCTCAATAAACTCCAGCAATTTCCCGGCAGGATCGCAGGTCTTGTCCCGCGATACATGCAGGCAGGGCCTATTCCACTTGCGGGCAAACCCGCGGGTCAGCAGGGATCCTCCGGTAAGTTCCCCCGCCATGCTGAAAATAACCGTGACATCGCTGTCCCGGACATTCCATTCGGTGCGCACGCGATAACCACTGCCCGGGGTTTCACACAAATCATAACAGTCGGCAATCCTGCCGTCCTCCGCCTTGCGGCCATTCGGACACCAGCCACCATGCGCTATATTGTTGGCAATGGCCCAGTCAAGTGCCGCACGATCCGCACCACTCTGGCCACCGGAAACAATTCTCTCAATGATCATGGCGCCAAGATCAATTACTTTGCCGTTGACCGCATCTGTTAATGATGAAATCCTTTCTACTGTGTTGTTGAAATACGGACGTGTACTGACATGCCTCTTCATCTTTTGTTTGGCCGGCGGCCACTGGGGAGTGATGCAGTTGGCAACGTGGTCGCAAATGGCTTCCACCAGCTCCGGTTCGTTGATTGATAGTATATTAGGCGATCCCTGTGAGGATTGCCTCACCATCCTGCAAGGAAGCCAGGAGGAACAAAATGACCCGCAATGCACGGTCACTGTCATGACAGAGCTGCTCGCCGGCGACATCCAGCACCCATGGACAGGCTTTACTCCGACGCTTCTCCTGATTCTCGATGATGATACAAGGCTACCACCAGGCATTATCCTCCCGCCGACACATGGCCCGCCTCGGGGCTGCTGAAGTTTCCTTCCCCCCATTGATGTGGGGGGCATTAGCCGGGTATTCGCTTACCTGAAGCACTTTGTGTGCTGCCTCTACCGCCATCATGGATGGCACTCCTGCAAAAACCTTTAACTTAAGCACCTAGAATAATAAACACCTTTACCATAAATAATCATGAAACCTTATATCACAACAGTCGCTATCCTTTGTGGCCTATCGCTCAACTTCACTTCCCGGGCCGGGGAGGGATCCCTCGACACCGCAGCAAGCCTTTGGAATGCAGGGCAACCTGACAGCCATGCCCCGATAGGGGTCATGGGAGACCATACCCACGGGGCCGGTGAATACATGCTCTCCTACCGATTCATGACAATGGAAATGGAAGGGCATCGTCGAGGAACCCACTCCCTCTCAGCAGAAGATGTCTTCGGCCTTGGCTACGACGTTGCAGCCAAGGACATGACCATGGATATGCACATGATCGGCATGATGCATGCACCAACCGACAAGCTGACATTGTTGGCGATGGTCAACTTCGTTGAGAAGGAAATGAACCTGACCCGGAAGCCCGTCCACGCAATGGGGCACATGGGAGGCCACGGCGGCATGATGATGGGCGGCATGGCAGGAGGCCACGGTGGGCATGGAGGACATGGAGGTGACTCATTCAGCCATGCCTCCTCCGGCCTCGGTGACATCACCTTTGGCGGCATGTACAAAATACACGATGCAAACCGCCAGCGAATCCACCTAAACCTGGCTATTGGGCTTCCCACTGCCGGTGTTCAGGAAAAAGAACACGGCATGTTGCTTCCCTATGGCATGCAGCTCGGATCCGGCACCTGGGACCTGAAGCCCGGTATTACCTGGCTGGGACAAAGGGACAACTGCAGTTTTGGAGCACAGGCCATGGGAACAATCCGGCTTGAGGATCAAAACGAGGCCGGTTACGCGCTCGGCGATCAGTTAAACCTCACCGCCTGGCTGGCACGCACACTCAACGAGAGCTTGAGTGCCTCGCTGCGCTTAAGCTATACGAATGCTGATGCAATTGATGGGCACTTCTCCAGCCACCACAGCCATGCCGCACCTCCTTTCATCCAGGGCAACTATGGTGGGGAATTCCTTGAGGGAGGGATCGGTCTCAACTGCCAGATCAGAAAGGGTGCACTCAAGGGACACCGCTTGGCCATCGAAGGAATCTTCCCGCTCTGCCAGGATCTCAATGGGGTGGGCATGAAACGCGAATATTCGGTGGTTGCCGGCTGGCAATTCGCCTTTTAGACCCGGGCACGCTATCTCGCTTCCCAAACCCCGGCGTCCTGCAACTGACTTAATGCCGCTTTATCCCAACCCCGGTTAGCCGCAGGACTGGCCGGGCTGGGATGAAGAATACGGGCGACCCGGGGCGGCGAGACAAGGCCCTTGGACACGGCAATAAGTTTCGACTCGGCAAAAGCGCCGACACCAACCGCCCACTGCGGGGAGAGAATTTCCAGCAGGCTTGCAAGGTGCACGTCGCACACCGCATCAAGCTTTGCCTTTTCCTCAACGGGAAGCTTATCCGGGGTACGGTTACGCCCGGATTGCTCCATGAACACCAGCGGACAGTAATTACTGACAAAATGCCCTGAAAAAAACTGCTCGGGAGAACCAAATCTTTCAGCAAAAAATCCCCATAGCCTCCTTCCACTGACCTCGGATCGAGTGCAGGAGAATCCCTCTATCGGGCGTTTCGGATGCTCGTTATCAGGTGGAGAAACCTCACATTCGATGCCCATCCACTCGCGCACGGCATCTATCTCTCCAAAGGGAACCCCTGTCTGTGCCATGCCCCAGGGACCGGGGTTCATGCCGAGGAACACCACACGCTTGGGACGATCGGCAAACCTCTCCAGGTATTCCCGGTGCGCCTCCCAGGCATAATGTAACGGATTGTAGACATACTCAACGGGGGAGGAAAATCGAAGGCTGCCGACATCCTCTCTAAGGATCTTGGCTGCCTGCTGTAACTTTCCGCTCACTGTCATTTTAATTCTTCCTTGATACCTGCAGGAGAACGACAGCTCAAGATAAAGAAGGCCCGGAAACAGAATTCCCGGACCTTCATTCTATTGAATTGATTATTTCCCCGCGCAATATCAGTCGTTGTAAGCAGTCTCCCCGTGAGTAGCCTGGTCAAGGCCGAGGATCTCGTCGGATTCCTCAACCCTGAGGCCAACGGTATGCTTAATGATAAGGAGAATAACAACGGTAACAACGGCGGTGAAAACAATGGTGAAAAGAGAACCTATTGCCTGAATTCCCAGCTGACTTTGCCAGTTATAATCACCGCCCTTTGTGCCTTGAAGGGCACCAATAGCAACGACAGCCGCTAACAATGTTCCTACAAGGCCACCTACTCCGTGAACACCGACAACGTCGAGTGAATCATCATAGCCAAGAGCGTTCTTAACCTTGATGGAGAAATACCAGCATATCACACCGGAAACAGCCCCTATCAGCAGGGCTCCAAGCGGACCGGCCACGCCAGAAGCAGGTGTGATTGCAGCAAGCCCGGCAATGGCACCGGTGCAAATGCCCAACACGGTTGGTTTTCTGGTTGTTGCCAAATCAATGAGCATCCAGGTCAGGGCAGCGGTAGCAGCTGAAATGTGGGTTACCACAATCGACATGGCACCGGCACCATTAGCTTCAAGAGCACTACCTCCATTGAATCCAAACCAACCCACCCACAGCATGCAGGTGCCGGTAACAGTCATCGCTAGATTATGCGGAGGGGCAGCTTCTTTGCGGGGGCCCACCATGATACAAAAGACAAGGGCGGCAACACCTGCTGTAATGTGCACAACAATTCCACCAGCAAGATCAATGACACCTTTTTGCTCTCCGAGCTCAAAGCCATACAACCATCCATCCTCAGCCCATACCATGTGGCAAATAGGCGCATAACAGAACAGGCCCCAGAGAACGGCAAAAAGTATCACTGCGGAAAACTTAACCCGCTCAACAAAGGTGCCCACCACCAGTGCCGGGGTGATGATGAAGAAGGTCATCTGGAAAGCAAAAGTCAGGATGCCTGGTATGGCAGTTCCACCAGAATCCTCCGCCGTGAGTCCCCTGCCGAACAAGGCGGATAAGTCGCCGATGTAAGCCCCATCGCCTTCCAGGGCAAGCGAGTAACCGGCAATCAACCAGACCACGCTCAAGACACAGGTCATGGCAAAGCAATGCATGAGCACAGAGAGGACATTCTTTTTATGAACCAGACCGCCATAGAAAAGGGCAAGTCCAGGTAGAGTCATGAACAGCACCAGTGCGGTTGCCGTCATGATCCAGGAAGTATTAGCTGCACCTACTGCAGCGTCCGCAGCAGTAGATTGTTCAGCGAATGCGAGAGGCGCAGAAAACGCCAAAAAAAGTAGTGACCACGAGGCCGCTATAAGCTTCTTCATTTTTAGTATAGTAGGGTATGTAGTTCAACGTAGAGGGGGAAAGGTAAAGAAGCGGATAGGTGGTAATTCAAATCATTTTTTGCTGATAAGACACAAAAAAGCCCGGCGGATACCCGCCGGGCTTTTCGTGTCGGATTGGATTAAATTCTTGATTCTATTCGCCTTAACTGTAGGCGCTCTCGCCGTGGGATCCCTGGTCGAGACCGTTGTCCTCCTCGTTGTCACTGACCCGCAAGCCAACAGTCAACTTGGCCACGAACAGTGCAATCACTGCCGCAATGGCACTCCACACAATGGTGAAAAGCACAGCTTTGGCCTGGATCCAGGCTTGTCCCATTCCGCCTTCTATAGGACCATGGGTGGGATGTTCCCATCCCTCACGAATAAACACGCCGGTGAGGATGGCACCCACGATTCCGCCGATGCCGTGCACGCCGAACACGTCCAGACTGTCATCGTAGCCGAACTTGCGCTTCAGCGAAGTCGCACAGACATAGCAGATGGCTCCGGAAGCAAGCCCGATGATCAATGCTCCCATCACGTCAGTTGATCCCGAGGCCGGGGTAATGGCAACCAGTCCGGCAACCGCGCCGGTGGCCGCACCAACCGCGGTCGGCTTGCCGTTGATCAGCCACTCGACAATCACCCAGGCAATCACCGCGGCGGCAGTGGCAATCTGCGTGGTCAACATCGCGTAACCGGCGACATCATCAGCTGCTAACTCACTGCCTGCATTGAAGCCAAACCAGCCAACCCAGAGAAGTGCTGCCCCGATCACCGTGTAGGGCACGTTGTGCGGAGCGATCAGGGACTCAGGATAACCCTTGCGCTTGCCGAGCATGATGCAGGCCACCAATCCGGCAATACCGGCATTGATATGCACCACGGTGCCGCCGGCAAAGTCAATGGCGGCTGTTTTGGCTGCCATCAGGAAGTTGCCGTCCCCAGCACCGTCAAAAAGACCTCCGCCCCAGGCCATGTGCCAGACCGGGCAGTAGGAGATGAGCGCCCACAAAATGGTGAAAATCAGAACTGCCGAGAACTTCATGCGCTCGGCAAAGGCACCGACAATCAGTGCCGGAGTGATGATAAAGAAGGTCATCTGGAAAGTAATGAATACACTATCCGGAATATCATCGCCGCTATCGAGTTTCAGCTCACCCAGGAACAGATTCTCGAAGTCACCAAAAAAATTACCCAGGAAACCCTCAGTGCTTGTACCGGCAGCAAGGCTGTAACCGCACACAACCCACAGGATGGACATCACCGCGGTGATGAAAAAACACTGCATCAACACGGAAAGTATGTTCTTGGAACGCACCAGTCCGCCATAGAAGAGCGACAGGCCGGGAATGGTCATTAACAGCACCAGAAGGGTGGCGGTAAGCATCCAGGCGGTGTTGCCGGGATTCGGGCCAGCTGCCTCTTGGGCAAAAAGATCCGGTGCACTGAGCACCAACAATAGAAATACGCCTAAAGGCGCTAGTAGTTTATTCATTATTAGTAGGTTATAGGTTTAATGGAGAGAAGTTAAAGAGGGATCACCTCTTTAAAAAACCCTTAAAATAGCAGGTTTCATGCCAATCCCCTTGCCGCAGGGTAGCAAAATTCTCTTAAAAAAAACGAAAATCTCCAACCGGTCCGAGCCCGAGCAATCAGAACGTCAGGATCGCCCGCACCGGGTAATGGTCGGAGAGATAGCGGCCCTCGCGGTGATAGCGCACAATGGTGGCCGACTTTACCTTGGCGGTACCGGGCAACACAAAGACATGGTCGATCTTGCCGCCGGTTGCTTTCCCTCCCCGGAAGCCGTGAAAGGTGCGCACCGCCTGCTCATCCGGCTTGACCACCCGATAGGAATCAAGCAATCCCAGGGGCTTGGCCTTCAGGGCCCTGATCGCCGGGTTGGCCTCATCCGCATTGAAATCCCCCATCAGGATGACCGGCTCTTTCGGGTGGTTGCGCTTTGCGATGCGCTCAATAATGAGCCGTGCGGCACCCTCGCGGCTGGGTTGGCTCCTGTGATCCCAGTGGCTGTTGTAGACATAGAAAGCCCGCTTGCTCTTCTTTTCCACCAGCCTTACCCACGTGCAGATCCTGGGAATGCCGTTGCCCCAGGACTTGGAGGCAACTTTCCCCGGTGTATCACTCAGCCAAAAGGTCCCGCAGTTTGCCTTATCAAGGGCAAAGCGCGTCGCCTTAAAGAGGATGGTGCAATACTCGCCGGCACTCTTGCCGTCATCGCGGCCAACCCCGTATTCGGAATACTGGGTGGCGATTTTCCGGATGTCATCAATCTGGTGGCGCTTGGCCTCCTGCAGCCCGACAACATCCGGTGCCTGCCCCTGCAACCACTGGCCAACCATTTCCTGGCGCTTGGGCCAGGCATCCTTGCCGTCACGGGGGGTGTCGTAACGGATGTTGAAAGTGAGCGCATCAACCTCCAGCGCCCCTGCCACGGGGATAATGCCAAGCAACCAGATGCAGAAAAAAAATCGTCTCATGTTAGCTCAATGCTGACACAACCCGGGAAAATCCTCAAACAAACTTCCCCGGGTTGAGAATCCCATCGGGATCAAGCGCCGCCTTCAGGCGCGTATGCAGATCAAGGGCTCCGCTATCAAGAGCCTCACCAAACCAGCGTTTCTTGGCAATCCCGATGCCATGTTCACCGCTTACCCTGCCGCCAAGGGCCAGGACCGCCTTGAAAAGCGCATCCAATGCCTCATCGGAGCGAGCACGGACTGCCGGGTCATCGATGCCCTCCACCATGATATTGACATGGATATTTCCGTCCCCGGCATGCCCAAAGCAGGCGATAGGCATCCCGCATTCCTCCTGCAGGCGCTCACAGAAGGCCACCAGTTCCACCAGTTTGCCCCGTGGCACAACAATATCCTCATTAAGCTTGGTAAGCCCCGTGGCACGCAGGCTGTAGCTGAATGCCCGCCGTATTTCCCAGATTGCCTCACACCCGGCTTCATCCTCGGCCGTTTCAAGGGAAAGGCAGCCAAGCTCGTGCAGTAATGAAACCACCGATCTGATCTCGGAATTGACAGACTCGGTCTGACCGTCAATCTCAACCAACAGGTGGGACTCCCCGTCAGGGATCAGCTCTGTGCCGACATGGTCTCGAGCTGCCCCGAGGGTGAACTTATCGGAAATTTCCAGTGCCGCGGGCAAAAACCCGGCACCAAGGATTGCCTGGACGGCTGCGGCAGCCTCGGCAAAGGAGGCAAAACTCGCTGAGGCCATCGCCCGTGCCGGCGGATGCGGGATCAACCGGCAGGTGATTTCCGTCACGATACCCAACAACCCCTCGGACCCGACAAACATCCCGATTAAATCAAATCCGGTCTTGTCCTTGTGGCACCGCCCTCCCAGCCTTGCCACGCTACCGTCAGCCAGCACCACCTCCAGTCCCAGGATATAGTGCCGTGTGACACCGTATTTGAGACAATGCGGCCCGCCCGCGTTGGTTGCGACGTTGCCTCCCAGGCTGCATTCCTTCAGGCTGGCGGGATCAGGCGGGTAAAACCAGCCGAGCTTGCGCACCGCATCCTGCAAATCACCTGTAATCACGCCGGGCTCAGCGACTGCAACCCCGTCGGCAGTGTTTATTTCACGAATGGCACCCATGCGCGCAACCGAAATCACGATACCGCCTTCCACCGGTACTGCACCCCCGACATATCCGGCTCCTGCCCCCCGCGTCGTTACTGCGACCCCATTGCCCGAGGCAAACTTCATCACGGCAACAACATCAGCGGTGGACTCGGCAAACACCACCACGTCGGGTGGATGACCAACAAGCCACTTGTCGATGCTGTGCTCTTCAAGGACGGCATGCGCCGCGGAAACCTTGTCCTCACCGAGCAGGTTGGTGAGCAATTCAACTAGTTTGGCGCAGTCCATCAGGTAAGCCTTGGCAGGAAGATTATAAGTCCTTATACACCATTTCCTCCCCTACTCGACCAGGTCCACGCTGCGCATGGGATCACACTCAGTCCCATAGTCAACACCTGCCAAACCGAACCCGAACAGCTTAAGGAAGTTTTTCTGGTAACCGTCGAAATCCGACAACTCACGAAGATTTCCCGTGGTGATCTGCTCCCATGCCCCGGCAACATGAGTCTGGATATCCTCGCGCATCTCGAGGTCATCAATGCGAATACGCCCGGACGCATCCAGGTGTGCGTCACCATGCAGGTGATTGGTAAACATGCGCTGGATTTGCTCAATACAATCCTCGTGCAACCCTTCCTCCTTCATCTTCTTGAAAAGAATCGAGATGTATAGGGGCACAACGGGAATGGCGGAACTGGCCTGCGTCACCACCGCCTTGTTAACCGATACAAAGGCACGCCCCCCTTTGGACTCGAGTTTGCCCCTGATGCGGGCACAGCTTTGCTCAAGATGATTCTTGGCCCGACCAATTGTCCCATCCCTGTAGATTGGCCAGGTCAGCTCCGGGCCTATGTAGGAATAGGCAACACTGGTGGCCCCGTCGGCAAGCAATCCCGCCTCGAGCAAGGCATCCATCCAGAGTTCCCAGTCCTCGCCCCCCATGACCTTCACGGTAGCGTCAATGTCCTCCTCACTGGCAGGTTCTATGACAACCTCATCGACCTCCGCCTTGTCGGTATTGATATTCTTCTGCCGGTAGGATTCCCCGATAGGCTTCAGGCAGGACCTGTAGACCTCGCCGGTCTGGGGATCTGTCCGGCGGGGGGAGGCCAATGAATAAACAACGCAGTCGATCGGCCCCATTGAGGCACTGATCTCGCTGATGGCACGTTGCTTGATCTCCACGGAAAAGGCATCACCATTGATGCTCCTGGCATAGAGGCCATCGGCAACGGCCGCCGCCTCAAACGCGGCACTGTTGTACCACCCCGCGCTGGCCGTCTTTCGCTCAGTGGGCGGCTTCTCAAAGAAAACCCCCAGTGTCGAAGCCCCTGCTGAAAAGGCCGGGACAATCCGTGAGGCAAGGCCGTAACCCGTCGATGCGCCGATCACCAGTACATTCTTCGGTAAATAGGCAGACCGTGGGCTCGACCTTACGTAATCAATCTGTTCCTGAACGTGTGCCGCACAACCATCCGGATGCGCCGTAGTACAGATGAATCCGCGAGTCTTAGGGACAATAATCATGTTCCTTCTCAATAACGGAAAGTTAACGCGAGGGCAAGTGGTAGCAGTCCATCTTCAGCCAAACGGGTCGCACTCCTGCAAAAAAAGTCGCCCCGGCCTGCATCACCGCAGACCGGGGCGTCATGAAAGTGGATGCACCGTCATAAGCCGGATTCTGTCTCCGCCATTGGCGGGTAACGGTCATTTATCTTCCCCCCTTGCCAAGGCTCAGGAGGAGCCGACCGAAGCCGACTGCGACTATTACCCGGGAACATACCGCTCTCGCGGAACCGGGCAGGCAACCCGTTCTCCCTGTTCTGTCTTGCACCGTACGGGGTTTGTCTTGCCCCCTCGGTCACCCTCGGGGCGGTGGGCTTTTACCCCGCCATTTCACCCTTACCCACCCCGGCAAAGCCCAGGTAGGCGGTATATTTTCTGCGACACTTTCCGTCAGCCGGCGCTTTCACGCCGCCCGCCCGCACTTTCATGCGGCGATACTGCCTCGTGGTGTCCGGACTTTCCTCCCATCGGCGAACCGACAGGCGACCGTCTCAGGCACATCCACATTGATTATCGGGGCAAAAAAAAATATTTCAAGCCGGGAACCTCGGGAGAAAACAGCACCTTACATCCACTCCACCTTTTCTGACACCGGCTGACGAATGCTCTCCGGCCACTTCTCACCTTCCCTGAGCCATCCCAGGTAAAAAAGACCAAGGCAGCAGTCCTCGTCCCGCAAACCCAGGAAATTGCGCATTCCTTCGGTGTCCAGAACAGGGGGTGATGACCAGAATGCTCCCAAGCCCGCGGCGGAAGCCGTAAGGTGCATGTTCTGCACGGCGCAAGCGACCGCCTCCACCTCCTCGACAACAGGAATTTTCGGGTTGTCCCCACGTCGCATGCAGATGGCAATGACCACCGGGGCCAACAGAGGATTGCGTCCAAGCTTGTCCAGTTTGTCCTGCCTGAACTGATCCTCGGGAGTGTGCCCGGTGTAGAGTTTCTGCAACTGCAAGGCGAGTTCGTGCCGCGCCTCCCCGGTAAAAACCTTGAACCGCCAGGGCTCGGTAAAGCCGTGTGTTGGCGCCCAGTTGGCATTCTCAAACAACTCGTCGATCAATTCCCGTGGCACCTCCAACTGCGAATCCATGATGGCGGGTTTCACCGTGCGACGATTACGGATTATCTTGCTGACGGGAAGCTCTTCAGGCATTGCAGTTGAAAGGGTTGACCTTGTGTCAATGATCCATATAATTGCCGCCAATCAAAAACTCAACTACCATCAATCAATGCTTAATATTGGAGACGCCGCACCGGAGTTCAAATTGACAACCCTTTCAGCGGAGGGCCCGGTTCATATTAGCCTTACTGAACACAGCGGCAGCCCGGTCGTTCTGCTTTTCGTCCCCATGGCATTTACCGGCGGATGCACCAAGGAGCTTTGCAGCGTCACCAGCGAACTCTCCGAATACGAGGAACTCGGCGCTAAAGTCATTGCCATCAGCGGGGATAACCCATTTGCACAAGCTGCCTGGGCCGAAAAGGAGGGCATCAAGGTAACCCTCGCCAGTGATTACGAACACAATGTTGCCAGAGACTATGGCATCGCCTACGAGAGTTTCCTTCCGGAAAAGAACCTCAACATGGGCGGCGTCCCCAAGCGCTCAGCCTTTATCATCGATGCCCAGGGCATCATCCAATACGCCGAAAGCAGTGATAATCCCGGTGAATTGCCAAGCTTCACGGACATCAAGGCCAAGCTCAATGAATTGGTCGGCTGAAACTTCCGGCGGGGGCTAACGCACAATCTTCAGCCGCACGAAGCGCTCATGAGGGGAGGCATCAAGCGCGACGC
>JAAESJ010000175.1 GCA_024229495.1 Verrucomicrobiaceae bacterium
TAAAACCCAAACGGGAACCCTGCTATGAGTAATATCCTCCAGGAACTGGAATCTGAAATTGCCGGATTAAAGACGGCTGTCACAAAATCCAATGTCGGAGTCGTTCGAGAGATCGGTGACGGCGTTGCAAAGGTCGAGGGATTAAGCGATGTCATGCTTAACGAGATGATCGAGTTCCCGGGAGGACTCCACGGGCTGGCACTGAACCTTGAGGAGACCGAGGTCGGCTGTATTCTCCTTGGTGAGGGGCTTGACATCAAGGAGGGGGATGAGGTCAAGACCACCGGCAAACTCCTTCAGGTTCCGGTTGGCAAGGAATTACTGGGTCGCGTGGTCAATGCTCTCGGCCAGCCCCTTGACGGCAAGGGTGATATTGCCTCCACGGTCAGCTACCCGGTGGAGAAGATCGCACCGGGAATCATTCCGCGTAAGTCAGTCAGTCAACCGTTGCAGACCGGCATCCTTTCTGTCGATGCCATGATTCCGATTGGTCGGGGCCAGCGGGAATTGATTATTGGTGACCGTTCAACAGGCAAGACCACCATTGCCATCGACACCATTATTTCCCAGGCCAAGCAGAACAAGCTGGCCGAGGAAGGCAAGCTGCCGGATCACCGCCCGGTGTATTCTATCTATGTGGCCATTGGCCAGAAGCAGTCGAACATTGCGCGGATTATCAGCACCCTTGAGGCGGCCGGGGCACTTGATTCCACGATTATTGTCGCCGCTTCCGCTTCTGATTCGGCGACCAACCAATACCTGGCAGCCTATGCTGGGGCGGCCATGGGTGAGTGGTTTATGGACAACGGCATGGATGCGCTCATTGTTTTTGATGACCTTTCCAAGCACGCGGTGGCCTACCGGCAGGTATCCCTTGTCTTGCGCCGGCCTTCCGGTCGTGAGGCATATCCTGGTGACGTTTTCTACCTTCACAGCCGCCTGCTTGAGCGCTCGGCGAGGCTTAATGAGAAAAACGGCGATGGCTCGCTGACAGCGTTGCCGATCATTGAGACCCAGGCCGGTGATGTTTCCGCCTATATCCCGACCAACGTGATCTCGATTACCGACGGGCAGATATTCCTTGAGACAGACCTTTTCTACCAGGGCATCCGCCCGGCAATTTCCGTTGGCCTTTCCGTCTCCAGGGTGGGTTCCGCGGCACAGACCAAGGCGATCAAGAAGGTTTCCGGAACGACCAAGCTGGACCTCGCGCAGTTTCGCGAGAAGCAGGCATTTGCGCAGTTTGGCTCGGACCTTGACGATGACACCAAGGCCCAGCTTGAGAGAGGGCAGCGGATTGTTGAGCTTTTCAAGCAGAACCAGTATTCACCACAGTCCCTTGAGGTCCAGGTGGCAACACTATTTGCCATGCAGAATGGCTATGTGGATGATGTGCCGGTGGATAAGATCAAGGATTTTCAAGCCAAGATGGAGGAGTTCTTGACGACCCGCAAGGAGGCGGTAATGGCCAAGATCCGTGAGCAGCAGGCTCTCTCTGAGGAGATTGTCAATGAGCTTAAGGAAGCCATTGAGGACTTTAAATCGACCTATAACGCCTAACCGCATTTCCTGACGAATACCAACCTGCTCAACCGTGGCCAATACCCGTGACATCCGCCGACGCATCAAGTCGGTCAAAAGCACCAAGCAGATTACCAAGGCAATGGAACTGGTCGCGGCTTCCAAGATGAGGAAGGCCCAGAACCAGGCACTTGCCGGGCGCGACTATGCGCAGGTGATCAACCGTGTGCTGGTCAACCTCACCGATGTTTCCGAGCCCGAGTCGCATCCGCTGCTGGAGGTGCGCGAGGGCGATCGTGAGCTGGTGGTGGTGATTTCCACCGACAAGGGCTTATGCGGCGGGCTGAATACCAACCTGCTTCGCGCCGTTACCGACGAGAGCACGGAGGAAAGCTCCTATGTCACGGTCGGCAGGAAGGGGCGCGGGACGCTGGCTCGCTCCAAGAAGGACTTGGTGGCCGATTTCCCGGTCAAGGACCCTGTGTCATTCAGTGAAGTGAAGCCGATTGCGCAGTTTATCACCGAGAAGTTTGAGTCCGGCGAGTGTGACCGCGTGAAGGTTGCCTTTACGAACTTTATCAACACCATGAGCCAGGATGCCCATATTGCCACGCTCCTGCCGATCACAGCGTTGCAACTGACCGGGAAGCGTAAATATGAGGGCATGAGTGAAAAGGATGACATGGCTGAGGTTTACCAGCCTGACATGCGCGGCGCGGTCTACACCTATGAGCCCGGTGCCAGTTCCGTGCTCGACAAGATCCTGCCGCATTATCTTAATTACCAGCTCTACCAGATGATCCTTGAGGCCCGTGCTTCCGAGCATTCCGCCCGGATGGTGGCAATGAAGAGCGCAACAGACAATGCCGACGGCATGATCAAGGACCTGACCCTGGAATACAACAAGGTGCGGCAGGCAGCAATCACCGGCGAGTTGCTGGAAATTACTACGGCGCAGATGGCACTTGAGTAAGTTTTCCAGTTCCTTTACCAACCAGCAATTTATCAAAACAGAACCTCTTTATTTAACAGAACCTCCTTTCAAATGAGTGATAACATAGGAACTATCGTCCAGGTCATTGGGCCGGTCATTGATGCTGACTTTTCAAATGCTGAAAGTCTGCCGAAGATTTACAATGCCCTGGAAATTGAATATGAGGTATACGGCAAGCCGAACAAGCTGGTCCTCGAAGTGCAACAGCACCTTGGTGATGGCTGGGTGCGTGCTGTGGCCATGTCCTCATCAGAGGGACTCAGGCGTGGAATGGACATCAGGGACACCGGCGACTCGATATCGGTGCCGGTTGGCGAGGAAGTGCTGGGTCGGATTTTCAACGTGACGGGTGATCCCGTGGACGAGCGTGGTGACGTGAAAACGGAAAAGCGTTACCCGATCCACCGCCCGGCTCCACCTCTCATTGAGCAAGACACTTCCGCCACCATCCTTGAGACGGGGATCAAGGTAATTGACCTTATTTGTCCCTTTACCAAGGGTGGCAAGGTTGGAGCATTCGGGGGTGCGGGTGTCGGCAAGACCGTTGTGATCATGGAATTGATCAACAACATTGCCAAAAATCATGGTGGATACTCACTTTTTGCGGGGGTCGGTGAACGGACCCGTGAGGGCAATGACCTTTACTGGGAGATGTCCGAGGCCGGCGTCATTAACCAGGATAACCTTGCGGAGTCAAAGGTGGCACTGGTATATGGCCAGATGAACGAGCCGCCGGGTGCGCGCCTGCGGGTGGCCCTTTCCGCCCTTTCCATGGCCGAGTTCTTCCGTGATGAGCAGAACCAGGACGTGTTGCTCTTCGTGGATAACGTTTTCCGTTTCTCACAGGCAGGCTCGGAGGTTTCCGCATTGCTTGGCCGTACGCCCTCAGCGGTCGGTTACCAGCCGACCTTGTCCTCGGAAATGGCGCAGTTGCAGGAGCGGATTACTTCTACCACCAAGGGCTCAATCACCTCCTTCCAGGCGGTTTATGTCCCGGCTGATGACCTTACCGACCCCGCCCCGGCGAACTGTTTTGCCCACCTGGATTCAACGGTGGTGCTCGAGCGCTCACTTGCGGAGCTGGGGATTTACCCGGCGGTGGACCCGCTGGCCTCGACTTCAAATGCCCTTGCCCCTGACGTTGTTGGCGAGGAGCATTACGCGGTTGCCCGCGGAGTTCAGAATGTGCTGCAGAAATACAAGGACCTGCAGGATATCATTGCCATTCTGGGCATGGATGAGCTTAGTCCCGATGACAAGTTGACGGTTTTCCGTGCCCGTAAGGTTCAGAAGTTCCTTTCCCAACCCTTCAGTGTGGCTGAGGTCTTTACCGGTAGTCCCGGGGTATACGTTTCCGTTGAGGATACCGTCAAGGGATTCAAGGAGATCCTCGATGGCAAACATGACGATGTTTCCGAGGACAGCTTCTACATGAAAGCCGGTATCGACTCGATCGACAAGGCCTAGCCAGGTGCCAATAAGGAAATTCCATATTTTTTGCCAATGCCACTGAAGGTTGAAATTGTTACTCCCGAAAAGAAGGTCTTTTCAGATGAAGTGGACACGATTGTGATACCCGGTATGGAGGGTGAATTCAAGATCATCGCGTCCCATACCCCGGTGGTGACGATCATCACACCCGGTGAACTGATCTACACCAAGGGCGGTGCATCCGAAAGCCTTGCCATTGGGGAGGGCTTTATTGAAACTTCCGGTGATAGCGTCTCCGTTGTGGTGGATGTGGCCCTTGGCGAATCCGAAATTGATGAGAATGCCGTTGAGGAGGCTCTCAAGCGTGCAGAGGCTGCCCTTGCTGACACCTCTGAGGATGATGAGAATTTCGCGGCTTTACAGGCAGTTATTGCCAGGTCGCTGGTCCAGCTGGACTTTAAGCGCCGTCGTCGTTCCTAGCACCCCGGCCATTACCGCCCGGGTCTTGTCTCAATGGATTAAACTCCGCAAGGTCATCGGTTCATGATCGGGGGCATTCCGGTTTTTCGGGGTTGTCATTTCCTGCTTTCCTCGAGAACCGCTGTGGAAAGGCTCATTTACGGATGAAATTCAGTTTTACAAGCGGCAGGCTTGTCGGACTTTGAGAAAGATTAACGGGATTCTGATCATGATGCATTTCTACCGAAACCTCGCTTTTTTCCTGCTGGCTGGCTGTGTTTCTGCAGCTTCTTCCGCTCTTGCCGATGAGGAGGGGAAAACCAGCATCTGGCGGGTTACCGGCAAGGATGGTGGTGGCACCGTTTTCCTTGCGGGATCTATTCATATGTTAACCGAGGAAGATCATCCTCTGCCGCGACTCTTTGAACAGGCGTACAGAGCAAGTGATGAACTGATCCTGGAAATTGCCTCAGGCGATGACCCGAACGTGGAGGCGAAGACCCTGAGTAGGGGAATGTATGGCAAGGAAGGGCGGATCAGTAATGACCTTTCGCCCGAGGCCTACAAGCGCTTGCGCAAGTTCCTTTCAGGCACCGGTCTTCCGGCAGACGCGATGGACGGATTCCGTCCCTGGTTGGCTGCCATGACGCTTTCCGTTACCGAGATGATGAAGCTTGGCGCTCGACCTGAACTGGGCGTTGATAATTATTTTGAGGCCAAGGCGATCAGGGATCGTAAACCGGTCAGGGGACTAGAAACAGTCGATTTTCAGGTTGGTATTTTTGCAGGAGTGGAAAAGGAAATTCAGGAAAAAATGCTGTTATCAACACTGAGCGAGATGGCAACCCTGGATGAGGATTTTCCGAGGATGGTTGAGGCTTGGCGCTCTGGTGACGTAGATGCTGTTGGCAGGATTATCCTTGAGTCCATGAAAACGGTTCCCGAGTTGCGCAGGAATGTGCTGGATCGCAGGAATCAGCGCTGGGTTAAACAAATCAGTGAGATCATCAAGGAGGGAAAGACATTCATGGTTGTTGTGGGAACCGGTCACATGGCAGGGAAAAAGGGCCTGCTTAAGCTCTTCGAGCGAAGGGGGTTCCGTGTCGAAAGGTGGCATGGTGAAAAACCGGAGAAGAAGAAGGGTCGGTTTATACCCGTTGGGCTGGAGCCTTCAGCCACGGCCTGGTTTCGCCATTGAGGATTAGTATACGTTGATTGAAATGCTGGCCGATGAATTTACCCTGCAGTGTAATTGCTGTGGAGGGTATTTCTTTGTAGTTGCTGTTGCCGGAAGCAAAGTGCGATGCCCTCATTGTGAGGTTGTCGCCATCACCGACGGATTTTCTCCGGCTCATGGCAGTGACCTTACAGTAAGCGTTGTTGATCCGTTTCACGGTGAAGAACCTGGCGGGCACGCAGAATGCGTTCTTGAGGGAAAATTCATGCAGTTTGAATGTCCTTATTGCCAAAGGGCGATGAAGATGCTCAGTGAGGAGGCTGGGGGCCTTGCTGATTGCCCGCATTGTGGACTGGAGATTGTTTCTCCCCGGCCAGACTATGGAGACGGGCCACGTTTAACGGAGGCCAGCAGCCGGCAATTGGGGAACCTGTTGCGCTTGAAGCCCGGGAATCTTCGAGCCCATCAGGGCAGAGAAGCGCATTCCCGCGCGGAGCGCCTTGCTGGAAAGGTTAAGTCGACCCGTTCGGGTTCCCTTTCAGCAGGGTTTCCTGATTTTCTGGGGGAGAGCTTGGCACCGGGCGCATCAGCGACACCAAGGGTGGTTGCTGAACCTGTTCAGGATGCAGGCCCCTTTCAGGTAGTAGGGCGGATGCCCATTGCTGACCGGGCAGGAGAGTCTGAAGATTCGCATTTACAGCCTGATTCCCCGCGTGATGATGCTCAAGGCCGGGTCTTTGGCATTACTGCAGGATTCTTGCTGCTGTTTCTGGGAGGGCTTTTCATTTCCCTTGAACTTCGCCGTGCTCGACAGGCGGAAGATGTCCGGGATTCCTCCACGAATAGGTCGGGGATCATCACTACAGGATTCGTCGCCCGGGATGATGAGGCTGTCTTTGCTCTGGCAAGACAGGCTGCCGCGGCAGGCGCCGTGGATCAGTTACTGCCTCTAATAAGGTCAAGGGAGAGGGTTGCGCCCATCATTAGGGAATATTACCGGGCTCGGCCGATAGAACCCGTTGGCATTGTTGCCCTTGATGATTTTCTCATCACGACCACTGGCGGCGGGCGGTATCTGCAGTTTCATGGGATAAGCGCGGATGGTGACAGGCTTCCCATGGCTGTAGAGCAGACTGTGGACGGTAAAATATTTTTTGACTGGGAGGTGTGGGTGAACATTGCCGCTCTGGAGTGGGCAGAATTTATAGACAGCCGTCCAGTACAGCCGAGCAGTCTGAGGGTATGTATTGCCCGCAGCGAGCCGGTGCAGCGTTATTTTGAGGATGCGGGAATCGCAATAGAGGAGGGGTACGGGATGAGGATCTGGATGGCAGGGTTCTCGCGGTCATTCTATGCCGTGTTACCAAAAGGCAACCCTGCCAGCGAGGCAGTTTGGAGAACAACCTCGTGGGAGCCGCTACGCAGGGTCGTTG
The DNA here is from genome assembly GCA_024229495.1 of Verrucomicrobiaceae bacterium. GTDB lineage: Bacteria > Verrucomicrobiota > Verrucomicrobiia > Verrucomicrobiales > DEV007 > CACIUL01. The sequence continues at coordinate 7,016 of JAAESJ010000175.1, forward strand.
CCGATTTATCCTTCCCGGAAGATGCGGGTGAGCCTGCCAGGATCGTGGTGCACCGGATTCAGCAATCACGGTGGTTGATGCCATAGCCGGCTAGCCGGTTTTTCCACCCGCTTTCCTCCATGCGAGGATTCCGCCGTCGAGATGATAGACTGACTTGAAGCCAAGGCGCTTCATGAGCGCGAAGGCGGAAGAGCTGCGGCTCCCCGAGCGGCAATGCAGAAGATAAACCTTCGTTTTGTCGAGTTTAGCTAGGGATGCCTTGAAATCATCAGCAAGGAAGTCCAATAGCTTGGCACCCGCGATATGGGATGTTTTGTATTCTTCCGGGGTTCGGACATCAAGGATAACGAGTTTTTTTTCCTCCTTTTTGAGTCTTGATATCAGTTTTTTTGCTGATACGGCACTGATGTTTTGATGGCCGGTCGTGGCTTTCTGGCCCCAGCTGACAGGGGTCGTAATTACAGCAAAAGCAAGCCAGGAAAGCATTGATTTCATGGGCTCAATGATACATCTCCATATAGGAGAGTGCACGTTTTTTGCTTTGGCTTTACAGGTCCCTCTAATCGCGTAAACTATGGTGCTGAGCGCTTAGCATTTCCTCACCATGCCGCTCAATATCAAAGGTTCCACTGCCCCCGCCCTTTTTCTAGGGCTGTGTTTTTCTTGCGCTGTGTTGCTGCCCGTCACAGCTTGGTCTGCCCGTGTTGCGGATACAAAGTTCAGCGTTAATCGAGGCTTCTTTGATTCACCCTTTGTCCTCGAGATCAGCACGAGGACAAAGGGTGCCAGCATCCGCTTCACGACTGATGGCAGTGAGCCTTCCCTCGTGAACGGACAGGATTATCATTCCCCGCTTATTGTCAGCGCAACCACAGTGTTGCGTGCCGCGGCGTTCAAGGAGGGGCTTGAGCCTACCGATGTTGATACGCAAACGTATTTATTCCTCCACCAGGTTATTCGCCAAACAGGAGTTGGCTTGCCCTGGGACTGGGGGGAGTTAGGCAATTTTGATACCAGTCCCGGCAATCTTCCTGCCGGTCCCTATGCCGCTGACTATGCCATGGACCCGGACATTGTTGATGACCCGCTCTATGCCTCAACAATTGAGAATGACATGCGTTCGATCCCTTCGCTTTTGCTTTCATTGCATCCTGAGGATTTATTCTCCAGTCAACCCGTGGCCACTAATGGGGATGGCGAAGTTACCCAGGCGCGTGGAATTTACCCGATTGGCAAGGGATTTGAGCGAGCCTGTTCGGCCGAGCTGATTTTGCCTGACGGCGCAACAGGATTCCAGATTAATTGCTCCGTGGAAGTGCAGGGAGCAACCAGCACCGACCGATGGAAGACGGACAAGCTTTCCATGCGCTTGAAATTCAAGGCGCCTTATGGCCCGAGTGAACTGGATTTTCCGTTATTTGGCGATGATGCTACTGATAGTATCAATACTGTTATCCTGGATGCCACCAACCAGCAGGCATGGACACACCCGGTGGCTGAACAGCAGTTGCGTGCCCAGTATGTGCGGGATCAATTTGTAGGGGATCTGCAGAATGCGGCGGGCGGTATCGCTCCCCACGGCAGCTATGCGCATGTTTACCTTAACGGTTTCTACTGGGGAGTCTATTGCCTGCATGAGTTTGTGGAAGAGAGTTTTGCGGCGGCTTACCGGGGAGGAGATAAGTCCAGCTATGATATCATAAGGCACCGTTCCGACAATGTGGTCGCAGGCAGTGCGGATGCGTTCCTTGCCCTGCTGGATGCGGTGGAGAATGACCTTGCAATCGACGTGAATTATCGGGCCGTTGCTGAGCGACTGGATGTGGTGGCATTCATTGACTACATGGTCATTAATTTTTATGCCGGTAATGCCGACTGGGCTTTCCAGAACTGGAATGCGAGTTTCCACCGCAGTGATCCGCGGCGGAAGTGGCTTTTTCATAACTGGGATGCCGAGAAGACATTCCAGTCAGTGGATGAGGATGTTACCGATGCTGATGACCCGGGGGCGCCAACGCATATTCACCAGCGCCTCCTGCTTAATGCTGAATACCGCCTTGCGTTTGCTGACCGCGCGCGGGTGCTGCTGGCAAACGGCGGCATCCTCACCCCGGAGGTTGCCGCGTCGATGTATTCGGAGAGACTTGAGCAGATTAATCGCGCAATTGTTGCTGAGTCCGCGCGCTGGGGTGACAATCGCAACCCGGATATGGCTCCCTATACGCGCGAGACCTGGCTTGCTGAAAGCCAACGTCTGGAGAATGACTTTTTCCCGGAGCGCACTGCGGTTGTTCTTGCGCAACTGGTTGCCGACGGCTTGTATCCGGTTATCCCCGCGCCGGAGTTCTCACAGCATGGAGGTGAAGTGCCCGGCGGATTTGTGCTGGATATTGCAGGGCTTGATCCCGGTGGGGCGGTATACTACTCCGTTGATGGTGTTGATCCACGTCAACCTGGCGGTGGGATTGCGGAGGATGCCATTACAGGGCAGCGGGTCATCGTTAATGAAAATATGCGGATAAAGGCGCGCGTAAGGCAAACCGCCAGTGGCGAATGGAGTGCCCTGACCGAGGCGGTGTTCTTCATACAGGGAGCCTTTGCAGACCTCCGTGTGAGCGAAATCATGTACAATCCCGGGAATGTATCCGAGGATGAGATGGTGGCGGGGTTTGATGATGCGGATGATTTTGAGTTTATCGAGTTACACAACACGGGCGCCACGCCGATTCCCCTTGCCGGGGTCACGTTCAACGAGGGGCTCAGGTTTACCTTCGGTGATTACACCTTGGATGGAGGCGAGCATATCCTCGTGGTCAATGACCTGCCTGCTTTCAGGGAACGCTATGGTGTGCTTGAGGTTGTGATTGCCGGTGAGTTTGGCGGCAGTATCAGTAATTCCGGGGAGGGCATTGCGTTGACCGGGCCTTTTGGCAGCCTGATCCAAGCCTTTAGCTTTGATGATGACTGGTTTCCTCCCACGGATGGAGGCGGACAGTCTCTGGTCAGCAATTTCAACGGTTCCGATCCTGGTGATTGGAACATACCCTCCGTGTGGCGGGCGAGTACTTTCCCGGGTGGTTCCCCTGGCATGCCGGATTCGTCTCCCCCTGCACTCAGGATTACCGAGTTGAATTTCCACCCCGGTTATCCGCGCCCCTCAGAGGTCCTTGCCGGCTTTAAAGGTGATGATGATTTTGAGTATGTGGAGGTGCGGAATACCGGGCCTGACCCCCTTGCGCTGCAGGACTTCAGCTTCTCCGGGGCTTTCGATTTCACTTTTGGTCCGCTTCTTCTTGGCAGCGGGGAATATGCGGTGGTCGTTGCAAATATCAATGCGTTTGCCCATCGCTATGGGGAGGGGATCGTTGTGGCCGGATCATTTGCGCCCAGGGCACTGAACAACTCCGGGGAGGACATTATCCTGAAGGGGCCCGCAGGAGAGGTGATTCACCATTTCCGCTATTCCGATGGGTGGGCATCAGCAGCGGATGGCATTGGGGCATCCCTTGTGGTTACTGACGAGGCAGCGGAACTTTTCCGCTGGCAGGAAGGGGAGCAATGGAGCGCCAGCAGTCGGTGGGGAGGATCACCGGGAGCTGCTGATCCGGTGGCTAATCCATCTCCCCTGCGTGTCAGTGAAGTGATGTTCAATCCCGGGGATGCCGATGCAGATGAGATAGCAGCCGGCTTTGATAACAATGATGACTTTGAATTTATCGAGCTGGTCAATACCGGGGAAACCCCGCTGGATATTTCCGGTTACGTCCTTGCAGGGGGAATAGATATGGTGCTTGGGAGTTATTTGCTCGCGCCAGGAGAGGAAGTGGTGGTGGTGAAGGACGAAGAGGCCTTCATGAGGCGATATGCCAATGCGACCACTGTGATTGGAGAGTATGAGGGGAACTTGAAAAATGATTCTGAGGAAATCCTTCTTCTTGACCCTTCGGGTGCAACCGTAATTGCATTCACCTATGATGATGCCTGGCATGAATCCACTGATGGTGGCGGACATTCCCTGACGATTATCGATGAAAACTACCACCCTGTTTACTGGGGGAATGAGGAGGGCTGGCGACCTAGTGGTCAACCTGGGGGTAGTCCCGGATTGGCTGCTGATCCCTATTTCGCGTGGGTTTGGAGCAACTTTCCCCATGTCATCGTCATGGATCCCGCAGTATCCGGCAGCGGCATTGATGCTGATGGTGACGGTTCATCCAACCTGATTGAATATGTGCTCGGCACCGATCCCTTATCCGCCCTCGACAGGGGATATTTCCAGTCGGTCATTGAGGTTGATGGTGATTTATTTCTTACCCTCACTTACCAGGTCGCCGCCGAGGATGCTCTACTCGAGGTGCAGTTTTCCACCGACCTTGTTAATTGGACCCCTTCCGACCTGGCTTCCCAGTTGTATATTTCCGGGGTGACGCCTGACGGGGTTTCCGAATTGACAGTGATGGACAGCGTCGCGCTTGATGCCTCCCCTCATGAGCGCTTCGTGCGGCTGAAGATTGTGCGTTAGCCCCCGCCGGAAGTTTCAGCCGACCAATTCATTGAGCTTGGCCTTGATGTCCGTGAAGCTTGGCAATTCACCGGGATTATCA
>JAAESJ010000176.1 GCA_024229495.1 Verrucomicrobiaceae bacterium
ATCCCGGTGAACTACAGGTTCGGGTATCCTGCGACTGACAACGAAAGGATCGGTGAGGACTACATCGCAAAGGTTCTATTTGATAAATCTCTCGGCAATGGAGTCGGCGACACTGAGCTCATCAATGAGTTCAGCATCACCGTCAATGGCATCAAGCTTCCCTCATCACTTCTCACAATCGCGCGCAATGAAACTCAAGCAGATGACGCACTGGCAATCAGAATGCCTAATCTGTTTGACGGTAATCCTGATACCATCCATGAAATACGCTGCATCCACCAACGCGGTGATTCAACACTTTCTACAACGCGTAAATTCCTCGCACAAATTACCGACCTTCCTGATTCCGACGGTGATTCACTGCCAGACAACTGGGAACGCATCCATGGGCTAGACGCCAACAACCCGGCAGGCATCCATGGCAAAGACGGGGACTTTGATGATGACGGAATTTCCAACCTCGGGGAATTCCTCGTGTCCGGCAATCCCCTTGCCTTTGAGCCCGGAATTTTCTCCATCAAGGCCATTGAAATCGAAGGCAGTGAATCCCTCTCGCTTGAATTCCCCGTCCACGCAAATCGGCACTACCGGATACTCTACTCGACCGACATGAAAAGCTGGCAGGAGGCAGCTTCATTTGATGTCCTCACCTCCAATCCGGATTTTATCTGGATTGATGACGGAAGTTTAACCGACGACATTCCCTTTTCGGGCAAGAAAAGGTTCTATTCACTGGAAATCTCCCCAGTGTCTCCATAATCTCATTGCCTCAGGCAAATCGACCGACCTCAACATTTTAATGTATCCCTTGCCGGTGATCTGGTGCAATCTTAATGGGAAGCGTTTTCCCCATGATTGAAAAATCCCGTGACCCCAAAATGATTCAAGGCCTGGTAGCCGCCACCTTTACGCCCTTCAACCACAACGGCGAACTGAATCTGGACATCATCCCTGAGATCGTGGCTCATCTCTCGGAATGCAAACTTAGCGCAATCTTCATTAACGGCACTACAGGCGAAGGCCCATCGCTGACCGAGGAGGAGCGCTGCGCGGCAGCTGAGCGCTATACAATCCAAGCTAGAGAAAAATCCTTAACGAGCATCATTCATGTTGGACATGATTCGCTCCCGGTATCGGGAAAGCTGGCGGCGCACGCCGCCCGGATCGGTGCCGATTGCATTGCCGCCGTCCCTCCTTCCTATTTCAAACCCTCCAGTATAGACGGCTTGATTGATCACCTAGCAGCAATTGCTGCACACGCCCCCCAAACGCCGTTCTTCTATTACCATATCCCCAGGCTCAGTGGTGCGCAGTTCAACATGCTGGACCTGTTGAAGAAGTCCAGGGAGGCAATTCCAACCTTGATCGGGATCAAGTATTCCTGCGCAGACCTGTCCACTTTCGTCGAATGCACGCGTTTTGATGAAGGGAATTACAACATGCTCTTCGGAGCGGATGAAATGCTTCTGGCCGGGCTTGCCATGGGCGCAGACGGCGCAGTAGGATCCACCTATAACTTCCTTGCTCCACTCTACAGCCGGATCATCAGTGATTTTCAAGCCGGTGACAAAGACTCAGCGCAACTCCACCAGGCCAAGGCAGCCGAGCTGATCCGCATTATCATCGAGACAGCCGGGATGCCGGGCCTTAAAGCGGCAATGACCATCGCCGGGTTTGACTGTGGCCCCCACAGGTCCCCTCTGAGAACCCCCTCACCCGGTATTATCGACGAGTTGCGCAATCGCCTGGAGAGCGCAGAGTTCTTTTGCTGGAATAAACCGTGATATTTATCCCGCTGGCAGCAGCGGGAACGAAGTTCTTCTTCCGCAGGTAAAACGTAATCGCAATTAATTACTCCTGCCCGTGCCCAGTTATATCACCATATTCAACGCATGCATTCCGGTCTTCGCGGTAATCGCAGCCGGATATTGTCTTAGGAGATTGCGCATACTCTCAAAACATGCCGATAAGTCACTGCTAAGCCTCGTGCTGAACCTCCTCTTTCCGGCATTCATCATCCATCATCTTCTCGACAACAATAGCCTTGGCTCCAGATCCATTATTTTCGCCGCAGCGGCCATCGGCGGACTGTCCATCATCATCGGCTTGGGCATTGCCTATATTGCCGCCAGCTCAATAAGAATGGAAAAGGCAAACCGTCGCACCTTTGCAGTGGCAGCCGGTTTGCAAAACTATGGATTCATCCCCATTCCCATCCTGTTAACCCTCTTTGGAAAAGAAATCATCCCGATCCAGCTGATGTTCTCAACCGGACTAGAAATAGTATTATGGACAGCTGCTATCATGATGCTCACCGGCGGTAAATCAGGAGGATGGAAGAATCTCCTGAATGCTCCCCTGCTCACGACGGTTGTCTGCCTTGTGCTCAACTCCGTTTTCAGCATTAACCAACTCCCGGAAATTCTCAGTCGCCCAATCTCCATGGTCTCGGATTGTGCAGTACCTGTCAGCCTGTTGTTAATAGGAGCCATAATACGTGACTTGCTGCAACGCTCCCCCGACCCGCAAACCCCGAAAACCCGGCATCTCCCGGAAATCATCATGGCAATCGTTATTCGCCTGATTGCCCTCCCATCACTAATGCTTCTCATTGCAGGACTGGCCCCCCTGCCCATTGAACTGAAACGCATCCTTGTTATCCAGGCAGCAATGCCGGCAGCGGTATTCCCTATTCTCCTTGTCCGACGCTATGGCGGAGATATCGCCACCGCTGTCAGGGTTGTCATGGTAACGATGATTATATCCATTCTGAGCATTCCGCCTGTTATTGTCTTCGGCCTCTGGATCACCGGAAGCGCCGGGCCTTAACTACAGACTTTCTATTATCCCTCCGATCGGTTAATGTTTCCGACACCTTGAAAACCTTTAATGATACCTTGAGCAGGCTTCAACGCCTGTTACCCAAAGAACGCCTCCTCATTGATCCGGCTCACCTTGCCGCCTACGAATCCGATGGCTTAACGGCATTCGCTGTGACACCCCGAGCTGTGGTCGTTGCGGAAACACCGCAAGATGTCATTGAAACAATCAGGATATGTAGCGATAGCGGAATTCCGTTTGTCGCCCGTGGGTCAGGAACCAGTCTATCCGGAGGATCCCTGCCGCACGCGGACGGAATCGTCATCGCACTCAACCGTCTCAATAAAATCCTTGAGCTTGATCCCCAGGCAAGGATAGCAGTCGTGCAGCCGGGAACTATCAACCTTGCAGTATCCGCTGCCGCCCATCCTCATGGCCTGCAGTTTGCCCCTGACCCTTCCAGCGGACAAGTCTGCACGATTGGAGGCAATGTCGCCTTTAATGCAGGCGGGGCTCATTGCCTTAAATATGGCATGACTGCAAACCATGTCCTCGGCATCAAGGCGGTAACCGCAGACGGCAACATCATTGAACTGGGCAACTCAAGCACCGAATCAACTGGGCCTGATTTAACCGGTCTATTCTGCGGTTCCGAGGGATTATTCGGAATTGCTCTTGAGATTACCCTGCGTCTGGTTCCAAGACCGGAATGCTTCCATACAGTATTTGCCTCTTATGATTCATTGGAAAAAGCCGGTGACACCGTGTCTGAGATTATCGCCTCCAGACTTCTTCCCGGTGCTCTGGAAATCATGGACAAACTGGCAATTGAAGCCGCCGAGGCGGCGGTCGGTGCAGGTTACCCCCTGGGAAGCGAAGCGGTATTGATTGTAGAGCTTGAAGGAACCCGTTCACAGGTCGAGCACGACAAGCAACGCCTTGCCGGTCTGCTGGAAAAATCCGGAGCCGATGTTATCCGTATCGCCGGTGATGATGAGGAGCGGGCTAAGATATGGAAGGGACGGAAAAGCGCCTTTTCTGCAGTTGGACGACTTAGCCCTGATTTCATCGTGCAGGACGGCGTGGTGCCACGACGCCTGCTCGGAAAAGCATTGCGTGAAATCCAGGACATTGCCAAAAGGCACAAGGTTCGTGTTGCCAATGTCTTCCATGCCGGGGACGGCAACCTCCATCCCTTGATCATGTATGATGGCCGTATTGAGGGAGCTCTCGAGCAGGGAGAGGCATGTGCTGCACAAATCGTGCGGATGTGCACAACCATGGGCGGTTCAATAACAGGTGAACATGGTGTCGGAATGGAAAAACGTGCATTCTTACCTGACATGTATTCCAAGGATGACATTGATCTTATGCAGCGTGTTCGTCGTGGATTTGACCCGCAGGAAATATCCAATCGAGGCAAGATGTTTCCTGACGGTGAAGCTCCTTCCCTCTCCCTTTACGGCCTTCATCCGCTTGAAAAAGCCGGAGTCATCTCCCGCCAATAGCACACTCTAACTACAACCTTTCCCAGCCGCTGTCTTCCCGGAAACCATACCTGCCAAAGAGCATCGATGAACTTGCTGATTGCGTCACGCAACCGGGAATTGTTATACCCCATGGAAACAAGACCAAGTCCGGACTGACCAATGCGGTCATTGAAACAACCGCCACGCATATCGACCTCACGGAACTAAGCGGAATCCTGCAATACGAGCCGGATGAATTTGTATTTTCTGCACTTGCGGGAACTCCCATCGCAGAAATCAGTAAAGCTCTCTCCGAGCACGGTCAGTTCCTGCCCTTTGATCCCCCATGGGCAAGTTCCGGGGCAACACTTGGAGGAACTGTTGCCGCCGGGTTGAACGGCCC
>JAAESJ010000177.1 GCA_024229495.1 Verrucomicrobiaceae bacterium
CAGTCCAAATCAATTCTTGCCCAGGTTGTAATTCTGTTCCCCAATAGTATGGGTTTTTATCTACATCAGCCGCTTGGTGTGTAGTAAATGTTACTTGGGAACCTGATGCAGAATTGCCGTTGCCTGGACTTGAAAACATTTGAAACCAGTTAGGACTATCTACGGTTATGCCGTCAGGCACTACTAAGGATGTAACATCAATATCAACGGTAGTATTATCATTCAATGTAAGGGTCATTGTGTTGCCACTTACAGCACCTTCTTTTACTGGGTTGCCTGCACCGCCACCACCACCTGTACCACCGTGATCTACTGAACGAGTATCTACTGATAGAAATGTGTTATCGGATCGTTGAATAACTGTATTCAAGTCCTCACTAACAAAGTAGTCACCAATTTCTGATCGTAAGTAGTTGACATCAGTATCACCATCTGCTGTTTCTAAAGCATACTTTACATTTTCTAATCTGAAACTAACAACAGATGTACCACCGATAGACGATAGACCAGAACCACCTTCGTCACCAGTATCTTCTTCAATAGTGTGACCAAGAATGTTATTAAGTTTTTCTACAACAACAGCGTGACCACCACCAACACCATCTGCTAATACTGATATTTCTAAAAGGTTTCGGTTAGCATCATACTCTCTAGTCCACCACTGATAGAAAGGAATATTACGCATTTCCCAGAAGTCAAAACCCCTTCGTTCCGTTTCTTCGTTGTTACGAATACTAA
>JAAESJ010000178.1 GCA_024229495.1 Verrucomicrobiaceae bacterium
GGTGTACCCTCCGTATTCCGGGATTTGGTTTCCAAAAAAATTTAGTTTTTCTTAGATGAAGAAGTGAGAAATGATAATTTATTTTGTGCTCATTGTAATTAAATGATATCCTGACCTTTTCTGATACATTTATGTAACTGAATATGTTTATATAATGTGGTGGGATTTATAGCATATTGAAGTATGTGTGTGGTGCCCTCGATTATCGACTCTCGAGACTCGAGTCTCGATTATCGAGACTCGAGTCTCGAGTTTCGAGCTTCGAGTCTCGAGTCTCGAGTATCGATTCTGGAGTCTCGAGTTTCGATTTTCGAGTCTCGAGTCTCGAGTATGGACTCTCCTGTTTTGAGTATCGAGTATCGAGTCGAGGGTCTCGAGTCTCGAGTCTCGATTCTGAAGTCTCGAGTCTCGAGTCTGTAGTATCGATTCCCGAGTCTCGATTCTCGAGTCTCGAGTCTCGAGTCTCGAGTGTCGAGTCTCGAGTCTCGAGTCTCGAGTCTCGAGTCTCGAGTCTCGAGTCTCGAGTCTCCAGTCTCGAGTCTCGAGTCTCGAGTCTCGAGTCTCGAGTCTCGATTCTCGAGTCTCGAGTCTCGAGTCTCGAGTCTCGAGTCTCGAGTCTCGAGTCTCGAGTCTCGAGTCTCGAGTCTCGA
>JAAESJ010000179.1 GCA_024229495.1 Verrucomicrobiaceae bacterium
ACTCGCTCGGCGATAAAGCGTGCGGTCTTGAGGTAGGCCATTACCTGATGCGGCGACATCAAATGCGCCTCGCCGAATTTGTCGAACCCGCTTTCCACTTGATCCGGAGGCAATAGACCGGTGAGGTCGAATCCCACACCAAAGAGATCACTCAGTGTATTGGCATACTCCGCGCGTGTGAGCCGCTTGAGGGTGTTGGCCGGACGATTGGCGAGAATGCGATTCTGGAGCAACTGTAAGGCGTTCGCTCTCGCCCCAGGCTTGGGTTGCGGCGCCTTCTCCGGTGGCATGTCGCCCGACTCCAGCATGGAGGCGACCGTTTCCAGCAATTCTCCATCAGCAAACAATTCGTTGGCCGACCGGTCCAGTCGTACTTTACCCTTTTGTTTTTCAGGGCCGTGGCATTTCACGCAGCTCTGGGCAAAGAATTGTTCCAGCTTGGGTTCCGCGTGAAGAATCCCCGGCAGGAGAAAGCCCACCAGCAGTGCTGTCCAACGCTCCCCCATCAGGTCAACAAGTCGAGGGTGCCGGAGCTTTCCCCGAAATGGTCAGTTTCGGCCCCAAATTGCTGTAACAGGCCGAGGTAGAGGTTGCTCATTGGCACGTTTTTGCGCCGCCAATGGCCAGAGGTCTTCATGCGATCGTCCAACACCATCGCCGGCAGGTCATCAAAATTGTGGGCGTTGGCGCTACCCATGGAGGCGGTCAAGAGCGTGGTCGTCTGGTCGAACAGGGAGCCGTTGCCCATGGCGCGTTCCTTCATCGTGGTGAGCGCCGCACTGATCCGCTTGAGGATCGCGTGCTCCAGCATGAGTAATTTTTCAATTTTCTCCTTCTTCTGGCCGTGGTGGGAAAGGTCGTGGTAGTTGCCGCTGATGTCCGGTTCCTTGAAACCTTCCCAGAACGGAATTTGCACCGTGACGGCGCGCGTGGAGTCGGTCTGCAGGGCCAATACGGCCAGGTCCAGCAAGGCGCCCACGTAATCGTCCACCGACTTGCGGTCGAAGTTTTCGATTTCGTAATTCACCTGTGGTTTGGCGCGGTCGGCCCAGTAGGCGCGACGCTTCACCGTTTGCTCCACTTCGCGGACGGAGGTGAGGTATTCGTCCATTTTCGCGCGGTCGGTGGCATTGAGACGCTTTTCCATGGACTTGGCCTGGGCGGACACCGCATCGAGAATGCTACGGTCCTCGGCGAGGGCTTGCTGTTGGGTTTTCTCGTTTTCGTTCACCTGGAAGAGTAGGTTGAAAATCTTTCGGGGCGAATCGATCTGATGCACCGGCAGGCCATGCTTGTCCCATGAAATCTGGGAGAAGTTCAGGTTTTCGCCGGCTTGAAAGACCAGCGACTTGAAACGGGTATCGTCCCCGATCATATCGGCTATCGCTTGGTCGATGGAGAGCCGGTTCTTACGGTGCAACTTGTTGAAGTAACCGGAGAGAATGCCCACGCACGGGGTGTGACCAAAACCGTTCTGCACGGCGGGGTTGTCCAGTCCGCTGAAAACCTTTAATTGCTTGAAGTGATCGGACAACTCGGCGAGCAAAGGCGGCGGTTTCTCGAATGCACCGTCCGTCTTCGGGATCAGTTCAGGCTGATAAAAACTGAGGTGGTTGACGATGGTGAGCAACCGTCGCGGTGATTTCTCCTTCACCTGCCCGAGGCTCTCCAGCCGGGGAAGCAACAACGCGACCCCCGCCCCTTTCAGGAACGTGCGGCGCTGTATTTCCGCCCGCTTTCGTAGTTTGCCTGAAGAAAACGCCCGCATCACTCAATAACCAAACAGGCAACGGCGTGGCGTGTATAGCCAAAATCTGTCAAAATGGGACATGGGAGTTTCATTGTCTGGGAAAATCCTACTCCAACATGCCGATTCAGGAAGGTAAGAGGATTCCCATCTCAATTCCGGTGCTCTCTCCGATTCTCCTGAGAAAAATCGGGTTCGTCGTCAACGATCATGGGGAAGCTCCCCAATTGCCGATGGCATCGGGGAGTGTCACCCACGGGGCTTGCGCCCCTATGAATAGGAGGCCTGTGCCCCTTTAGTTGAGCGTTTCTTGATCCAGGGCATCAGTCCGCGCAGGCGCTTGCCGACCTTCTCGATATCGTGGTCTGCGCCCGCTTTGCGCAATTTGTTGAATTTTTTCTGCCCCTTCTTGTTCTCCTGAATCCATTCCTCTGCAAACTGGCCATTCTGGATGCGCTTGAGGGCACGCTTCATCTTGTTCTTGGTGGCGTTGTCGACAATGGTTGGCCCGACGCTGACGTCACCCCACTCGGCGGTCTCCGAGATGGAGAAACGCATGCCGGCAATCCCTGACTCGTTCATCAGGTCCACGATAAGCTTGAGCTCGTGCAGGCACTCAAAGTATGCCATTTCCGGCTGGTACCCTGCCTCCACTAAAACTTCATAACCCGCGGTGACCAGAGCACTGACTCCGCCGCAAAGAACGGTTTGTTCGCCGAAAAGATCAGTTTCGGTTTCCTCTTCAAAGGTGGTCTGGATAACGCCGCCCCGTGTTCCACCAACGCCGTGTGCCCAGGCAAGCGCGATCTTCTTGGCGTTTTTCCCGGGGTTTTGGTGAACGGCAATGAGTGCGGGGACACCCTTGCCCTCGGTAAACTGGCGGCGAACGATGTGACCGGGTCCCTTGGGGGCAACCATGATCACATTGATGTCTGCTGGTGGAACCACGGTACCGTAATGGATCGCAAACCCGTGGCTGAAACCAATGGTCTTACCCTTGCTGAGGTTGGGCTCTATGTCCTTCTTGTAAATAGCCCCGATTTTTGTGTCCGGTGCGGCGACAAAAATCACATCAGCTTTTTTCACTGCTTCCGCCGTATCATAGACCTTGAAGCCGAGTTTCTTGGCAACGGCACGTGACTTGGACCCTTTATACAGGCCGATGATTACGTTAACCCTGCTCTCCTTCAAGTTGAGGGCGTGGGCGTGTCCCTGGGAACCGAAGCCGATAACGGCAAAGGTTTTGCCCTTGAGGGCTTTCATGTCGGCGTCTTTTTCGCGGTAGATACGTGCGGGCATGGTATATGGTGAGATTTATTGGTGAAATGTCTGCGGTATTCCCATTAGAAGGGGCGCGAAGGATGCCTTGAAACCGCTCGTGGGTCAAATGCAAAGGACAAACATCCATTAGCCCCGGGCGGCACGCCTTAGGCCCGCGCCAAGGATAAACGTGAATAAACAACACCCCAGGACCGCAAATATGCGGGGTTTGGCGGAAATGTCCGCATTTAGGGCCTTGGGTGCGGTGAGGTCCCAGTAAAGGTCAAACAAATCGCTTTCGTTCCGGGTTTCCAGGGATTGCAGCTCCTTCCTGGACTCAAAGGGGACGAGTTCGAATTCCCGCTGATTGCCCACCTGAAATGTTGAGCTTTCCAGGGGCAGGCGATCCTTGAAAGCATAATGGATGACAGCAATTTTGCCTTCATCCTCGGGTTCGAGTTCACCCTCAAGGACGGAATCCACATGATATTCGGCAGCATACAGCAATGTTGAGTAGGTGGTGGATTGCGGGTCGGGGAGTTCCGGCTTGGTGAGCAGGGTGGCACGGATTCTGGCCGTTTCCCGCTTAGGGCTTGTAGCGGTTTCATTGTTGAAGCTGACGTCCTGCCACTCGACCTCAGCTTCCCGTGCCCCGCTTTCCGAGAGCAGCAGGTCACGGGCGGCAATGGCCCATATGACGATTTTCTTTTTCTTCATGATTTCCATGCTGCCCTTGCGCTGAGCGAGTATTGCACGGACCTCGGTTGCTGCTCCGCCGTTGATGGCGATTACATCGATAGGAACGCCCAGCTTGAGGGCAAGGTGCTCTGCAAAACCGGCGCCCTTTCCCCAGTCCAGTCCAATCGCGTCAGCATAAATGTTCGTGAAGCTGTCCCCCAGCAGCACAATGGGTGAATTCTCGTCGCGGGTTTGTCCCGTGACCGGAGTCACCTCGATGGTTTCCTCCATGAAACTGCCTGAACCGATGTTCAGTTTCTCGACAAGGTCACCCTGGGATCGGCGTTTTTCGGGGCCGGCAGAACGCAGGCCCTTGCCCGGGGTATGCCATGGCCGGGCGGCAACTAGTTTGCTGATTTCTCCTGCGGCGAGTTCCATGGCGGTGGGAGTCCAGTGGGTGTCCTGCTTGAGGAATACCCGGTTAGTCTCCTTAAGTCTCCAGAATGCTTCACTGAGATCGATGACCTCGACATTAGAGAGTGCACGGATTCTTGAGTAGAAGTTTGCAGCGTCGGGATGGGTAACCGGTGCGCGTACCGTATGCCCCAGGTGCTCGGGATAAATCATCGGCTTTACCGGGATCGGCACGAGGATCAACTCGACACCAAATTCATTGAGCTGGCTGGCGAAGGTCTTGATTGCATCAAGCGGGGCACGCCATGGACTACGACCGGGATCCTTGGCAACCGAGTCTGGTTCCGGCTTGAGTGGGCCATACCCGGTGATTGCGTTGATTGCGGTTTGCAGGTAGAGCCAGCCATCTGTGCCGATCCGGGTTTTGCGGTTGCCTTCACGCAACGGGCTCTTTACGAGGGAACGTTGAATCAGTTGGCGGGGGGGCTCGGTAAAGGACGCTTCTTCCAGCTTGTTCTCAAAATCCTTAAGGTGGTTCAGGATGCCTGTGCCTTTGGGGACCTTAAAGAGCTCGGTTGCCGGCACCCAGCCCCCGGGGATTGAAGTGGAGCCGGTTCCTGGTGGCAGGCTGTAACTTTTAGTGGCCTCAAAAATGTTACGGTAAAGGGGGGGGAGCGTGATAATCAGCAGGAAAAGAAAAACGCAAACCCACGCGCTGGGTTTCCCGAGGCGGATTTCAACGTCGTCGTGCAGGTCTTTGTAGGGATTCTGCATTCTAGAACTGGAAGTAAAGGAAAGGATTGAAGGCCTGAGTAAACATCATTCCCAGGGCGAGAAGCAAAAGCAGCAGGCTGAGGATTACCTTGCCGGCAGTGAGGGTGCGGAGAATCTCCGTTGACCTTGGCATGACAAAGGCTGACAAGAAACAGACAGCAAGGAAGAGCAGTGCTGCCGGGCGGGTGACCTGTGCCAGTAGCAGTCCTGCAGCGGGGGCATGATCAGCAAGGCCAAACATCGAGCCCAGATAGTTCCCTGCGACGGCAAAGTTTTCTGCACGGAAGAATACCCAGGTTATCAGCACGACAATAAAGGTCGCGGCAATTTTCACTGGGGCGGGAATCCATGACCATTGGGCTTTCCGTGTGGTGAAGCGTTCCAGTGCGAGCATGCCGCCATGGATGGCCCCCCATGCGATAAAGGTCCATTGTGCTCCGTGCCACAGGCCGCCGATGAGCATTACCAGCATCAGGTTGATGTAGGTGCGGGTTATGCCTTTGCGGTTACCTCCAAGCGGGATGTAGAGGTAGTCGCGCAGGAAACTTGAAAGCGATATATGCCAGCGGCGCCAGAATTCCGTGATGGATCGCGACTTGTAGGGTGAGTTGAAGTTTTCCGGGAAGCGAAACCCGAACATTCTTCCCAGACCGATGGCCATGTCTGAATAAGCCGAGAAATCAAAATAGATCTGGAAGGCATAGGCGCTCACGCCGATCCATGCGACGGGCGAGGAGAGGGAGCCTTCACCGGCACCGAAGCACAGGTCGGCAATCTCGCCGGCCGGGTTGGCAAGCAGGATTTTCTTGGCGAATCCGAAGTTAAAACGGGTGAATCCGTAGGTGAATATCCCCACAGAATGGGTGCGAGAGCGGATTTGCTCGGCGATGCTGCCGTAGCGGACAATCGGCCCCGCAACCAGTTGGGGGAACATTGAAACGTAACAGGCAAATCCGAGGAAATCCGGAGCCGGTCGAGCATGACCGCGGTAGATATCAATCGTGTAGGACATCGACTGGAAGGTATAAAAGGAGATTCCCACCGGCAGGATGATCTCGTAGAAGAAGGCAGGGAGCATGATCTCACCCATGCCGAAGACCTCGGCCAGGGCAGATACATTCTGGGAAAAGAAACCGGCGTATTTGAAGAATGCGAGGATGCCGAGGTTGACAATGATTGATGTCCACAGGCCGGTTTTTCGCCATGCCGATGAGGAGCCTTTTGCTGAGACGATCTTCCCGCACCGGTAGTCGATCCATGTTGAGCCCAGCATGAGGAACACGAACCAGGGGTTCCACCACCCGTAGAAGGCATAGCTGGCCAGAGTGAGCACAAGGTGCCGCCAGGATTTAGGCGCAAGGTAGTAGGCACTCAGGACGAGAGCCAGAAAGTAAAAAATAAAGATATGGGAGCTGAATACCACGCCCGCAACCACAGGCGTTATTGCCCGGGACAGGTAAGCTTTAGCACGATCGGCGGGATTTCAAAGCCGTGAGATGTGGAATCTCCGGCAAGGCCCCAGGCATTGTCAGCTTACCGCCTTTCCCGGCTTTTTGGGTTCGGTGACAAACGGTTCGCGCAGGTAAACAGGCTCGGGCGCAATGCCCTGCAGGCGGTTGAGCTCGGATTCATCCAGGCAGGCGGCCAAAACGGCGATCTTGGTGGCACTGGGCTGCGTTGCGATACTGCCGGGAAGTTTTTTTTCATCAAAACTGAAAAGGGCACGTTCATGGTTTTCCAACCGGGCAGGGAGTTGCGAATTATCGATCAGTTCGGGTTCTCCCTCAAGCCGGTGCCCGTTTGCTTCAGCAAGGAATGTAGATCCCCTTCTGGCGTCTCCAATCAGTGTGTATTCATTGCCAGCAGCAACTGCGGCGGCACAGGCGGAAGGAATGCCGATGACAGGAATCTCTAAAGCCATGGCAGTTGCAATCCCTGAGGCAATTCCGATGCGCACTCCTGTATATGATCCGGGGCCGGTGCCGACGGCAATCAGGTCAAGTTCCCGGTTACAGCAATCCAGGGCGCTTTGAAGAGGAGAGAAGATCTGAGAGTTATGTGAACGCTGCGAGTTGAATTCACGGGCAAAGAATACCGTTTGTCCTGCGGCTAATGCGATGCGCCCGGTAGCCGTGGAAGTATCGATTGCGAGCACTCTTCTCATGGTTTCTTCATTGGTGAGATCAATCGTGACTGGTCTTCCTGTATTCCAAGGTGCAGCCAACGGGTTGATGCCGGAAGCAGTTCCGGAAACCTGTCAGCCCATTCAATGACACAGATTCCGCCGGCATCAAGGTAGTCATCCCATCCGAGCGCGATGAGTTCCCCTGCAGACTCTATGCGGTAAAAATCAAAATGGAAGATCTGCAGCTGTTGACCCCGATATTCATGCACCAGGGAGAAGGTGGGGCTGGTGATGTCCGTTTCACACCCCAACCCGTCGGCAATTCCTTTCGTGAAGTGGGTCTTGCCGCTACCCAGATCTCCAACCAGCGCGATGACATCGCTGGCCTGCATGCCCAATGCGATGGCCCGACCGGCATCGATCATTTCCGCCTCATTGCTGACTGTGGTTGGTTGCATGGACTGGCTGCTTTAAAAGTGCTGCCAGCCGCCGGCAAGGCGTGGCTCAAGGATCCCCGGCTTTGTGAGTGTTCCTATCCGGCTCAATGGCAGTTTTGGGAAACGTTTTCCCCACTTGAGGGCGAGGTTTTCGGCATGGCGGGGAGGCAATGCGAAGAGCAACTCGTAATCCTCGCCGTCATTGAGTGCCTGTGCGGTTGAGCATCCGCGCCGACAGGGCAGTGCGTTCACATCGATTCGGTAACCGCATCCGGATGCATCGGCAAGCCTTGGCAGGTCGGCGGCAAGCCCGTCACTCAAGTCCATCATCGCACGTGGCTTGAAATTGCAGGCCAGCCATGCCGCCTGGGCGACCCTCGGTTCAAAGCGCAGATGATGCCCCTTGAGCGATCCACCGAGTTTGCCGGTGACAAAAAGCACGTCACCAGGCTTGCCTCCGGATCGCAAGCAACAGTGACTAGTGCCCACGATACCGGTGAGGGCGACTGATACCATCGCGGTGCCGTTGCCCGGTGGGCACGCTGTCTCGCCGCCGACAATAGCAATGTCATGTTGTTGGGCAGCGCGGGTGAGTCCGCGATAGATCGCCCGTGCGTAGCTTGTTTTGCGATTTGCCTGCAGGATGAGGGTTACCAGTGCGTGTTGAGGTTTGCCGGCCATGGCGGCGATGTCGCTGATGGCACGTGCCAGCGCCTTGTAACCGACCCTTGATGGCGGAGTATCAGCGCTATAGTGCACGCCCTCGATCACGCAGTCGGTTTTCAGCAGAAGGTAGTGCCCGCGTTTTCCTCCCCTGATGAGCGCACAGTCATCACCGGCGGCAACGGCCACGTCACTGCGTGTCTCAAGGCCTTTCACGAGACTCTGGACCAGCGCGTCCTCGCCAATGTCGGCCAGTTTTTGATCGCGCTCAGCCATTTTGGATGTTCAGCATGTAGCTTACGTTGATCGCGTTAAACAGTGAGTGCGCGGCAATCGGCACCCACAGGCAACCGGTGAGCTCGTATGCGATAGTGAGGATGAGCGCAAGGATGAAGAGAGGCATCATGGCGGGCAGGTTGCCGTGGACAACGGCAAACAAAAGGGATGTCATGATGGCGGAAAATAAGCACCCGGAATAACGCTTGATGACCGGGTAGAGATAGCCCCGGAAGATGATTTCCTCTACCAGCGGTGCGACGATGATTGCAGTGATTGCCAGAACGGTCTTCAGGGTGGAATTGTCTGTCCCGATAAGGGTCCTAACGACTTCCTGCAGTTGTTCTTCCTTACCGATGACCAATTCCAGCAGGTATACGCCTCCACTCATTAAGGGATAGGCAACAAGGATTGACGCGACTGCCCAGAGCAGGATCATGATGGGGGAGAGCCGGGACAACCCGAATAAGGAGACCGGGTTTCTGCCCCGTAGCAGGGAGGCGAAAAGAAACACGCAGATTCCCAGCAGGAGGCTGAAGAGGGCGATTGCAATGGCGGTGTTGACATTGCCCGCGGTAAAATCCTTATCCGCTGTCTTCTGTGCGGTGGCAGCAATCAGGGGAAGCAGCAGGTAGCTTATGAGAACACCGGCCACCCCGAGGTCAATCAGGTCGTAGGGCTTGGCTTCAACCTTGCCCGGTAAGGATAACCTGCCTGTTGTTGCTCCACGACGCATCCACCGGGAGACAACCAGTCTAAAGGCCATCGTGCCGACACAAATGACGGCGAGGTTACATACGATGATGAGCAAGACTTTCATACTTGTGCTTTGGTGGCGTCCATGGTGCGATTAAAAACAGCCGCTCAAGAGATCCGTGAAAGCGGCTCCGTAGTGGGCCGGGAGATCTGAGGCGATTAGTGATTGTTCTGAGTTGCTGGCATTAAACACGGCAATTTCCGCGGCTCGGCCATTGATCCATGATCCGGAACACGCAGCATCATAAAGGGAGATTCCGTTGCCGGCGATGGCAGCACAAAGGCCACTTAAGGTGTCTCCGACCCCGCCGGTTGCCATGCCGGGGTTGCCGGTGGAGTTGAAGGCTGTTGCGGTTGGGTCCTCGGGTGAGGCAATGATGGTGCGCGCTCCTTTCAGCAGAACGGTGGCCTTGGTTCTTGTGGCGAGCGATTCAGCACGGGCACGGCGGGTGCCTTCGCCATCATGATCAAGTCGTTGCATCTCGCCGGGGTGGGGGGTGAGCAGCCGCTCCCCGGGTGCGTCGGCAATGGCCCCGGGATCATTGCGCGCCAGCAAGTTCAGTGCATCAGCATCGACAATGACCGGGCGCTGGTCGTGAACCAGCAGGTCGAGGATTTCAGTATCCCATTGGCCGCTACCAAGCCCCGGCCCGACGACCAATACATCGTAGGCAGGATCTGCTGCATTTTTGTAGGAGTCGACCTGCCGCACCATGATTTCCGGAGGAGCCATTGCGCAGAGCGTGGGATAGGAGTGCCCGCGGGCCAGGATGGTAACCAGTCCGGCACCGCCACGCAATGCGCCTTGGGCTGCGAGGATTGCCGCACCGCTCATGCCGGGGGATCCGCCGATGATGGCAATATGCCCGCATTGTCCCTTGTGTGCCTCAAAGGGGCGCCTTTGCAGTATCCTGGAAATCCTGTCCGGGGTAACCAGGACTGCGCTCGGGTCACCCTCGCCGGTCAATGGCCGGATTGCGGGCAGGGGCAGGAGGGCAAGGCGACCGACATTGGCAGTTGCCGCATCGGCCAGCAGGCCGGTCTTCGGGTAGGCAATGCTGAGGGTGAAATCAGCAATCACTGCGCCCGGGTAGGGGGCACCGCTCATGCCATCGAGCCCGGAGGGGATATCAATGGCGAAGGTGTATGCGCCGTGGAGTTTGCGCAGTTGATTGATGGTGTCAGCGGATTGTCTGCAGGCTGTACGCAACTCGCCGGCGGCACCGATCCCCAGCAGGCCGTCAAGGAGGACAAGCGGGGTGCCCTGTCGCGGCGGCTCAGGGGTATCCCGGTATCCGGGGGTCGGGCCAAGTTCTTCAAGTTTTTTGCCCGTCAGGGGCTTGAGCGAATCAATGGAGTCGGCGAGGTGTAAACGAATTTCCCAGCCTGATTGCTTGAGATGGCGGGCTGCGACCAGTGCATCACCCCCGTTGTGCCCGTTGCCCGCGAAGGCGATCAGGGTTCCCGATGTGGGGAAAAACTGCCTTATTGCCGTGGCGATTTTTTCTCCCGCTGCCTCCATGAGCGGTTCGGCATCTTCCCCGGCAGCGAGCAGTTGCTGCTCAGCTTCTGCCATTTCCTTTGGTGTGAGGATCATTTTTCCTTGGCGGTTGCACTCTGCTGAGGACCACCAGCTTGTTCCATTAACCCGAGGCGCGGAATTTAATAACCGCCATTGCTAAGGCCTCCGCTATTCTCTGGCGATATAACGGATCAAGGGCCCTGCGGCGATCTGAGGAGTTTGTCAGGAAAGCACATTCAAAGAGGATTGCCGGCTGCCTGTTTTGGGATAGCACGTGGAAGCGGGCGTGCTTTACCCCGCGGTTCCTGGAACGTGTTTTGTAGAGAGCTGCTGACTGTACCATCTGTGCCAGTCGACGACTGTTGGCATTGCGTGCATTGTAGAAGGTTTCAATGCCTAAGGCACTCCTTCGGCGTGCATAATTGAAATGAATACTGATGAAAATTGCGTCCCCGGCAGCATGTGAGATGGCAACCCTCTGAGATAGGGAGACGAATTTGTCCCTGTCACGGGTCAGGGTGGTATTAATTCCCTGTGAGCGGAGATACAGGTCGAGCCGGCGCGCCACGTCTAGCGCGAGATGCTTTTCGTAAGTGTGGCTGAACCCGGCACCCCGGTCGTGGCCTCCATGCCCGGCATCAATGACGACACGGCTGAAATCTGCTGCGCTTGTCGCAGCCTGCAGGGCGCATGAAAGAGCGAGCAGCGTTTGAGTGATTTGCCGTATCCTGCTCTGGAGCATCATTTTAAGATGAATGGCTTGCCTTGTCGTTGATTTGACCGGATCCGGGCGCGGCTTGCGTGAAGTGGCATGGCTATTGGTGCCATCAACTAAGTGGTTCGCTGATCCGCGGGTCAAGTCAATCCGGGGGTTTTCTTTAACCCGTTGCCTTTAGCGTGGTGACAGGCCAGGAGGAAGCTCGGCAGCGCTGTGTGTGCGATTTTCTGCGGTTTGCTTCTTGTCAGGATTGTAAGCAATTCCGCCTACGACTTTGACTCCGCCCCCGGTGTTAATGGTGAGCGTTGGCCTGTTGTTGGCCACTGCACGGTAGTAATCGTTGCCAAGGAAATGGCCGTCCGAGCTGACCCGGGAATGTGAGTAAATGTTCGGGCTGATCATGTGCATGACATGAAGTCGGTTTTCTGAATCAACGGTAGCCTGGGGTTTACGCACGTTGATGAACCGACCGAGGGAGAAGGTGCAGTAGACACGGGTGCCCTTGACTTCCCGTAACCTGACGTAAATGGCGGAACTATTCGAGTCACGGTGCTCGTGCAACGAGAATTCCCTGAAGCTTGCCAGTTTAAAGCGGCCTCGTGAGACTCCCACGGATTGTTTCCAGAATGCCCTGCTATCAGTAACGTTCGCCCGTTGCCTGGGAGAGCTGAAATATTTCTTCAGGGGCGGAAAATAGGCGGCTGCACTGATCGCGTAGCTGCCGTAATCGGACAGGGGGTAAATTTGTGCGATATCCACTGTCTTGACGACACTTTTTCCGGAAGCCAGCAATACCGGGGAAAACCGTGCCCCGCCCGAGGAACGGGGGGAGAGCAACTGGCCGTCGCGGTAGACATCAAAGCTGAGCCAACTGCTGTTTCTTGGCCCGCCAAGCACGACGTCATGACCGGATCGGTTGTTGATGGTAACCGTTGCGCGCATTGGCTCGTAGGCGAGGTAATGGGTCTTTTGCAGTTTCATCTGCACCATCAGTTGTGCCTTTGCCGAGCCGGGAGTAAAGGCGGCGCACACGCCAAGCAGGGCGGGAATCAAGGCAGTGATAAGTCGTCCTTTCATGAGGTTCATGATGGTGATCAATGATGTGGAGTGCAGGTTGAGGGACAGGGCTGAAATACCAACATATAGCCGGGAATTGTCATCCTGCCAAGATGATGCGCGGTTTTTCGCTATTGCTTACAACCCTTTAACCGGAAGGGGCTTTTTTCCCGGTGATTTCAGGAGTTGCTCTTTGGGAAGGGAAGTATTCAAGTTTTCCTGTTCGTCCCTCTCCCTGTGTATCATTGCCGTAATAAAGAGCATGTATGGCATGAAGCAGGCCATGATGATGGCGGTTCTGGGCCAGGTGACATAGAACAGGAATCTGAGGCAGAGCAGGATGGAAATGAGCAGGATAAAGAAGGCAAAAATTTCATAAAAGTCCATATGACTGCATGCCCTGTAAGCCAATAACTGGGGAATAAACACCAGGAGGGCTTTTGGGTTTCCGTACAAATGATGGGAGAGTTCCCAGTCTGCTTCGTGGCGGGCGATCAAATACATCAGCCCGATAAGCACCACCACGTCCAGGATGAGTGCTACTCTGCCGGTAAAAAATTCGTGCAATTCCATGATATGTGCATCGGCTCCTTGTGATGTGATCTCCGGTGCCTTTCAGGATTCTATGGTAACATCACGCAGAATCCTGAAGATTAAACAATCAGCATGCAGTCGCCGTAACTGTAGAAGCGGAAGTTTTCCGCAATCGCCCTGGCGTAGGCTTCGCGCATGAGTTTCGTGCCGGCAAAGGCACAGACCAGCATGAAAAGCGTGCTTTTAGGCAGGTGGAAGTTTGTCAAGAGGGCGCCTGTTAGGCGGAACTCAAAACCGGGATAGATAAAGATGTCTGTTTCTCCGCTGCCCGGCGATATTTCCGCACCTGCTCCGCGAGCGAGATGTTCAAGTGTGCGCGTTACTGTGGTGCCGACCGACACGACACGTTTGCAGTTGTTGATGGCATCAGCACTTTCCGGGGGCAAGTGGAAGTGTTCGCTGTGCATCTTGTGGTCGGTAATATGCTCGGAGCGCACCGGCTGGAAGGTGCCGGCACCGACATGAAGGGTGAGGAAGGCGTGTGGCAGTTGCTCAAGGAGGTCGCTGGTAAAATGTAGCCCGGCGGTGGGTGCCGCGATGGCGCCGGGTTCACGCGCATAGACGGTCTGGTAACGTTCCCTGTCTTCCTCGCCCGGATTTCGTTCCATATAGTGGGGCAGGGCGAGTTGCCCGAAGCGTTCAATATCGATAGCCTCTTCGAAGCGGATCATGCGCTCGCCTTCCTCAAGGATTTGCTCAACCGTGCCGCTAACCCCGGCAATGGCCACGGTCTTTCCGACGCGCATTTTTTTCCCGGGACGAACCATGCACCTCCAGAGCTTTGGCTCGGGTTCCTCAAGGCGCAGCAACTCGATTTTCCCGTCATCGGAGAAGAAGCGCGCGGGAACCACTCGGGTGTCATTGAGAACGACAAGATCTCCCTCATCGATAAATCCTGGGAATTCAGAGAACTGGCCGCTGCGGATCGTCGAATTGTTCCTGTCAACGATCATCATGCGTGAATTCTCCCTGCAACTCGAGGGCTTGGAGGCGATCAGTTCCTCCGGAAGAAGGTAGTCAAAATCATCAGAACGCAGGTTTTCGGACATTACTTTATGTTGAATTGCTAATAGTGTCTTGTAACCGTTCACTTGAAACCCCAAATTGAGTTGATGTCGAACCTCTCTTTGATGGCCGGTATTCTGGCTGTGATACTCGTCTTCCTGTCTTCCTGCAAGACGGTAAGGCGGGTAACTCACGTTGAGTCCAGAGGAGCCAGTGATCCTTTGACCAGACGGTTTGTGGGTGGATCTGTTGAAAGATGGGAAAGCGGCAAGGCACATGCCATGGGCCAGAAGCAAACCAGTGCCGGCAAGCTTTTTGGCGGTACGGGAGAAAACATCCAGTTTGGCGGCAATTACCGGGCGAAAGAATATGGAGGATCAGAGAAAAAATTCTCTGGCAGCAAGGCTTTCAAAACAGGCAATTACCGCTCCACTAACCAGTGGCGTGGTGCGGATAAGTCTGCCGCTGCGGCCAAAAAGAAGTTTTTGGGGAGTAAAGCTTCAGCTGGCGAGGGGAAAAGGAAATGGTTTGGCAGTAACAGGCAAGTTGTCCCGAAGAGTGCCCGGGAAGGTGGAAAACGGCTGCAGTTAAAAATGTGGCGAGGGGTGATTGATGCTCCTGAAGGCAAGCGAAGTGTTGAAATTGAGCGTGTAAAGCCTTCTGCCAGTTCCAGTGCGGCCGGGCAGCTAAGTATTGAGGAGGTGCGCGGTATCCTGGAGCGCTAGGGTAATGGGCAAGGTCGGCGTGCTTGATGACCGGGGTGTTTCGGGGCATGTTTGCTGCTGATCCTACAGGGCACACGCTAATAAAAATGACGTCACCAGAAGAACAGCTTGAGACACTGGAGCTTGGTAGCGCCAAGATTTTCAGCAGGGAGGAACTGCTGGAGAAATTGCGTACGGGCAAGCCGCTGCGAGCCAAGCTCGGGGTTGACCCGACTGCGCCAGATATTCACCTCGGTCACACTGTGGTTCTTGAGAAGTTACGCCAATTTCAGGTCTTGGGGCACCAGGCGGTGCTCATCATAGGTGATTTTACGGCAACTGTTGGTGACCCCACAGGTCGTTCCTCTACCCGGCCACCACTGACACGTGAAGAGGTCCTTGGAAATGCGGAAACCTACACGGATCAGGCTTTCAAGATCCTTGACAGGGAAAATACCGAGGTGGTTTACAATGGTGAATGGTTTCGTGGCATGACTTACGAGGAGGTTCTCAAGTTGAATGCCCGGGTGACCATGCAGCAAATGTTGCAGCGTGAGGATTTCAGGAACCGCATCGAGGGCAACAAGGAGGTGCGCCTGCACGAGATACAGTATCCGGTGATGCAGGGGTGGGATTCCGTCGAGGTTCGTGCCGATGTCGAGCTTGGGGGGACTGACCAGTTGTTTAATATCTTGGTGGGGAGGGACATGCAGAAATCCCAGGGGATGTCTCCCCAGGTGGCAATGTGCCTGCCAATTCTCGAGGGGACTGACGGAGTCAGGAAGATGTCCAAGAGTTACGATAACTATATCGGTGTGGATGAGGCGCCGGCTGAGATGTTCGGCAAGGCCATGAGTATTTCCGATGATTTGATGGACCGTTGGTATACTCTCCTGCTGGGTGCTGGTCGGGATATGCAACTACACCCGATGGAAGCCAAGAAGCAGCTGGCGGAGAAACTGGTTTCCCGGTATCACGATGATGCTTCTGGGGTATCGGCGCGAGCGGATTTTGAGGCTAAGTTTGCCAGGGGTGATGGCGATGTGCAGTGGCCGGAAGTTGAGCTTGGTGACGAGCGTCGCCTGATTACTTCGGTCGCTATTGCCTACAGGGATGGCCATGGGTCTGAACGCAGCAATTCCGATATTCGCCGCCTGATCCAGCAGGGAGGCGTGCAGCTCGACGGCGAGAAGTTTAGCGATCCTTCTGCCGATCTTCCTGGTGAAATATCGGGTAAGTTGCTGCGTCTCGACAAGAAGCGCAGTGTGCGGTTGCTTTAAGTAAGGAATGGAAATGGAAAACGATCATCGGGCAGCAAGGGATTGAGGATAATCCCCAAGGCCTATTAACAAGATAATTCAAGAGAGCAGTGACAATTCTCGGCCGCGCAGTCCTTAACTTCCTGGCTTCCCTGGGTCAACTGGGCGCCTTGTTGTGTGAGGTATTGGGATTTTTGTTCCGTGGGCGTATTCGCTTACGCTTGACTTGTCAGCAGATCGTGAACATCGGGTTTGGCTCACAGGCGGTGGTCATTGTTACCGGCGCGTTTACCGGTGCGGTGTTCACGGCACAGACTTATTATCAGGCGACTCAGCTTGATCTTGAGTCAGGCATTGGCGGCCTTGTCTCGATTGCGATGTGCCGGGAACTCGCGCCGGTGCTGGTCGGGTTGATGATCACTGGCCGGGTGGGTGCTGCGATGGCCGCGGAGATCGGAACCATGAAGGTTACCGAGCAGATTGATGCACTGCGGGCGATGGGTGTAAGCCCGACAGGTTATCTTGTGGTTCCACGCTTTGTTGCCATCATGATCTCGACACCACTCCTAATTGCCGAGGCGATTGTTTTCGGAATCATAGCCTCATATATCATTGCCGTTCCCATGTATCATATTCCCGGGGCTTGGTTCCTGGATCATCTCAATACCCACACTGGCCTTGACGATGTTGCTTTTGGCATGATCAAGGGCCTGATATTCGGAATTCTGATCTGCCTGATTTCCTGTCACCGCGGTCTTAAAGCTGATAACGGCGCGGTGGGTGTCGGTCACAGCACAACCAAGGCGGTGGTGGTTGCCTCTTTGGCTATCCTGATTTGTAATTTTTTCCTAACCATCCTGTTGACGAACTTTTTTCCTTTTGGCAGCTGAGAGCTCCTGATTTTTCTCTTTTTTGGTTTGATTGGTGCCGGGAGAATTCATATACCCCTCGTGCATGAAACATCAGCCGTGGGATCCGTTTGTCGCAAATACCAATGAAGCTGCCGGTAGCAAGGGTGCCGAGGATATTGCCACTGACTGGAAGAATGACCTGTTGGTGCTTGCCGCATTTATCCAGGGTTTCAGCGAGCAGATTGCTGAAGCCCTCCCGGACACCCAGACTTCAGGCCCTTTGCCTACGGGCCAAGGCAAGCCTTAAATTCCCTGGTTGCTTGCCGCCTTTTTCAATTCCGCCTGGAACGCTGCGATGTCTTCTGCGGAGGGTCGGTAATCTTCCGTTTCAGGATCCAGCCTCAGCTGCCCCATGCGGTCTACCTGCCAGGCTGCGCGTTCTCCGTCACCGAAGGTAACCCTTCCGCTGATCATGGCATCGGGTTGAGTCAGTGAATCGATGGTGACTGAGACGGTGCTTTCATGATCGGGGTCTTCGTCAACAGGGGGTGGATTGTCTTCGTCAACAACTTCAGCTTCGTCCTGGTCTTCCTCTCCGGCGGGTTCATTGGAATTTCCTTCACTCTCGGCCGGGGTTGCTTGCTCTTCCTCGGGTTGACCACCTAATTCCAGTTCCAGGTCGGCAATAAGAAACCGGGTGTCCACGTAGGTAAGGGTGATGCCGAGTTCGTCCTTAAGGCGCGACTGAATGGCGCCTAGGTCTTCACCCTGTCCCACCCATTCTGTGATGGTGGCCTTCTGATCTTCGGTAATGTCCATTGCAGGTAAGTATATTGGCGTGATGTAGTCCGCAGTGCAACCTTAGTAACGTGCCGGTTCGCGTCGGTTTTTTTCGACGTATTCTTTGTGGTCTTCGGCAAGTTTAGAGAGCTCGGAGACGACTCCGCGGTTCGAGACGGAAAGATCGTTTTTTTGTCCAATATCCGCCTTCAGGTCATAAAGAGTGAGGTTGGTTTTTTTCTGCATGTAGGCACTTGGTATACCGTCATTGCCCGGTTTGTCGCGCAGACTGCGGTAGCTATGTGAGAGGTGTAGGCTCCACTTTCCCCTGCGCACGGCCTGCAGGGCTTTCCCCCAGTAGAAATAATACGCTTCATGTGGGCTTTTGGCTTCCTTGTCACCGGCGATGAGCGGCCAGATATCCTTGCCGTCAATTTTGTGTTCCGGCAGTTTGCTCCCGGTAATCCGGGCGATCGTCGGCAGGAGGTCTATTGTCATTGCGGGTGTAGAGCAAACGCTGTTGGCTGGAATATTTCCCGGCCACTTCATGATGCAAGGTACGCGGACCCCTCCTTCCCAAGAGGTGGCCTTTCCCTCCCGCAATGGACCGGCGGAACCGGCATGGTTTCCGTAACTGAGCCAGGGGCCGTTGTCGGTGGTGAAGATAACCAGCGTGGATTCACTAATCCCGTGTCGCTTGAGTGCGGCGAGCACCTCTCCCACTGACCAGTCGATTTCCTCCATCACATCTCCATAAAGGCCTGCTTTTGATTTCCCTTTGTTGGCAGGTGACACAAAAAGTGGCACGTGAGGCATGCTGTGCGCGAGATAGAGGAAGAACGGTTGCCCTTTGTTCTTGGCAATGAACTTAACGGCACGCTTGGTATAATCCGTGGTGAGCCGGGTCTGTTCTTCCGGGGTCACCTCCGTATCAATGATCTTGTCACCTTCAACCATTGGCAGGTGTGGCCAGCGCTTGAGGCGTTGCTTGAGAGGCAGGTGGCGAATCCCGGGATGGTGGGGCCACATGTCATTGGAGTATGGCAGGCCATAGTATTCATCAAACCCGTGGTGGATGGGTAAAGACTTCTTGTTGTCACCCAGGTGCCACTTTCCGAACATCCCGGTAGCATATCCCTGTGCCTTGAGCATTTCGGGAATCAGGAGTTCGTCGGGATTGATGCCGTGTTTCGCATTTGGCCCCGGAGCGCCGAACATTCCTAGGCGATTCGGGTAGCAGCCGGTGAGAAGTGCCGCACGTGATGCTCCACAAACTGCCTGAGCAACATAGAAATCAGTAAACCTGCGCCCCTGCTTGGCCATGCGGTCGAGGTTTGGGGTTTGATACCCCTTGGCCCCGAAACAACCGACGTCCCCGTAGCCCTGGTCATCGGTGAATATGATGACGATATTGGGGGTTCTTGCACCTGCGTGAAGCGGATGCATGACCAGGGCAATGGCAATAAGCAGCAGAGCGCGGAGGTGCATTACCGGGTGCGGGGTGAATGGCCCTTCCCCGGGGGTTTGTGAACAGGTAGTCAGGCCGGAGGCTCCCTTCGAAACTGGCAATTGCTTATCTGGAGCCTTCAATGATTTCCAGTAAGGTGTTAATCTTTTGTGCCAGGGCGATGGTTTTTTCCCTTGAAGGAACGGCAATGCTTTTTTTCTGTCCCGGGGCAGGGTCGTATCCCCCGAAACCCGCGAGCATTTCTTCAATGCCTGTGGTGAGACTGACAATATGCGCTCGTTCACGCAGCTTGGGTTCAAGGCCTTGCAGCGTTTCAAGAAAGTAAGCGAGAAGATCGGTGCGCGCCAGCTTCCCTGCTTTTTTTACCGAGTAGGATTCGGATACGGTAATGACTGCGATTTCAAAGGAGCGCAACCAGCCGCCAAGGGCGACCAGGTGGGCAATGTCGACATCGCGCAGCAAAACCATTTCCGCTTCAACGTCAGCCTGTGTCTTTGCAAGCTCGGTTTTCAGGTTCTCCCATTTTCCCAGCACGCTGTTTTCAAGGAGGCTCTTCGTGTGCCTGGTAACCCGCATCCCGGCACCGAGCACCTTGGCCTGCTTCAGGACTGCACGCCCTATGGGTTCAATCTCTGCGAGCTCTTCTGCCTGAACGATGAGGAACCCCTCGGCGATCAGGTTTCCCAAGCCAAGGGCCACCAGTGACCGGTCACGCGGTATTTTCTTTGGAATGGCGCGTTTCAGGCGCTCGTAGGGCAATTTCCCGAAGCCATCAAGGTCCTCAAAGAGCTTCTTGATCGATGGAGTGGTGAAATGATTGATGCCAAATTCTTCGCGAACATGCTCGTCGCCGATTAAATCCTCCGGTATCTGCTGGCCGTCAACGGGTGCAGGAAGGATCATCAGGAGGGAACTGATGGCAATAAGCTTCATTGGCAAGTGAGTGTTGATTCCTGTCGGTGGCATGACCCGGTTTTTGCCTTCCGGCAAAGGGCAAGTGAATAAGGGAACCCATTATGAGCTATAGAGAGGATTAGTTCGAGCCATAAATCGGGCAATTGCTTCTTGCGTATTTCTGGGTTAAAAAGGATAACTGCCGGGCTGGGGGTCGGCAGGCATCATTTTCTCTTATATCGACGAATGGGAAACATCGCGACTAGCATTTGGATCGTTTGCTACTTCCTGGTGTTGCTGGGCTTGTCGGCCTACGGCATTCATCGTTACACGATGATTTACCTGTATTGGAAACACAGGAGGAGCCGCCCGGAGCCATCTTCCCGCTTTGAAGAACTGCCGAGGATTACGATCCAGTTGCCGATTTTCAACGAATTATATGTTGTGCGCCGTTTAATTGGGGCGGTCGCCCGGCTCGATTATCCCAGGGAATTATTGCAGATCCAGATTCTGGACGACTCCACGGATGAAACCACCAGGTTCTGCAGGGAAGAGGAGGCCAAGCTGATCGAAGATGGGTTTGATGTTGAATATATACACCGCGTTGATCGAACGGGGTTCAAGGCAGGGGCCCTTGAGCACGGCATGGAGAGCGCGACCGGTGAGTATATTTATATCCTTGATGCTGACTTTGTCCCCGAGCCCGATGTGCTGCATGAAATGATCCACTTCTTTACCGACAAGAAGGTGGGCATGATCCAGACCCGCTGGGGGCACATCAACAAGAAATACTCAATACTTACCCGGATTCAGGCGCTTTTTCTCGACGGTCACCTGGCCGTCGAGCAGACGGCACGAAGCCGCAGCGGCCGATTTTTCAATTTCAACGGCACTGCCGGCATATGGCGCAAGGATTGCATCATTGATGCCGGTGGGTGGGAACATGATACACTGACCGAGGATCTTGATCTTAGCTACAGGGCGCAGATGAAGGGATGGCAGTTTATCTACCTCAAGGATGTGGTGACGCCCGCTGAATTGCCGCCGGACATGAATGGCTTCAAGACCCAGCAACATCGCTGGGCCAAGGGTTCTATCCAGACCTGCCTGAAAATGCTGGGCCCGGTCTGGCGCAGCAAGCTCCCCAGGATTATCAAGCTGGAGGCTACTGCCCACCTGACGGCAAATTTTGCCTACCTGTTGCTGATATTGCTCTGCGTACTGGTCAATCCGGCGATGCATCCTGAAAGTGGATGGGTGCGCACTTACGTGCTTGATATACCGATCTTTTTTGCCACCACGATTTCCGTCGGCTTGTTTTATATCACGGCGCAGATTGCGATCAACCCGAGCCCGTTGAGATGGTTGCGCGAGATCTGCTACCTGCCGGTGTTGCTGGCACTCGGGATCGGCATGTCGGTCAATAACGGTAAGGCTGTCTTTGAAGCCCTGCTGGGGAGGCAGTCGGACTTCGTGCGCACCCCGAAATACGGGATTGAGAAGAAGCGCAAGGATGTTAGGAAAGCAAAATACCGGGCACTTCGGTCAGTTGCTCCGGTTTTCGAAGTGGCATTTTTCCTCTATTTCAGTTATCTCGTTTTGTATGCTCTTGCCCTTGAAAACTGGATTGGGGTACCGTTCCTGATCCTTTTCCAGGCAGGTTTCTTTTTCGTGGCCTATGGTTCGCTGAGGCACTTGCTGCCGGGGTGGGTTCTTGGTACTGCGGAGAATGACGATGCAGCACTCAGGGTTTGAGTGTGGAGTTTTCTTCATGGTATGGGGCGTGGCACAAGTTGGCGTTCAAACGCAGAGCTATTCTGGTGTTGGTCTGCATCTCCATTTAAGGGCGACCGGTTTGACAAAACAGAGGAACAACTTAGGCTGGAATGGTGTAGCGGGAATGCAGGGGCTGGGGTTTATCCCGGCAACCCTTGCAACACGTAACATTTCATTTACATGCCGAAAATAGCTCGTTTTTTGGGTCTTGCGGTAATCTTGACCGTAATCTGCAACTGCAGATCTACCGGACTTCCGGGCAGCAGCTTGGTGGTCAGCGTGGATGATCAGCGATTGGTATTAATCAATAGTGGTGTCGCGGTGAAGTCTTATCCAGTCTCGACTTCCAAGTTTGGTCTTGGCAGCACTCCGCGCAGTTACAAGACGCCGCTTGGAGCAATGTATGTCTACCAGAAAATCGGGGAGGGTGTGCGTGCAGGCACGGTGTTCAAGAACAGGCGCCCGACAGGTGAAGTGGTGGGGCCGAATGCGCCGGGACGGGATCCTATTGTCAGCCGCATTCTTTGGCTCGAGGGCCGAGAGCAATCCAATGCAAACACCAAGGAGCGTTTGATCTATATCCATGGCACTCCGGAGGAGCGAACCATTGGGTGGCCGACAAGTTATGGATGCGTTCGCATGAAATCCTCAGACATTATTGACCTCTATGCCCATGTGCAGAGAGGCACGGGTGTATACATTAAAAAAGAGCCATTGACCCCGGAGGAGCTTCCCAGAGGAGAACGCGCACGTTGGGCCGTGGCCAAGAGCTGGTCATTTCTGCCTATACCCCGACGCCATGAGGAAAAGACAAGCAATGTGGAATACGCAGTAGCTGATTCTCCTGGTGCCTTGGAGCCAGGCCTGACAACAACCTCTCCACTTCATCAAGAAGGGGTTTTGGCCAGATTTCTCGGGGCGACCGGGCCCGATAAGCGTTTTTCGTTGCGGGGTGGCAAGGCAATGGTTAAGCCCGGAAAACGTCACTCACCAGGATCCTGAGCGGGCAAGAGAGCCGCTCTTGAGGGGTGCGCGCTTGCTAATCCTTGACAATGCGGGACGACTGACTAAATTCGCCCCCCCTTCAAAAACAAGCAGTAGTCCAATGGCAAACACAAAATCCGTCCAGAAACGCGCTCGTCAGTCGGCCAAACGTTCCACCGAGAACCGCGAGTCCAAGACCCGAGTTAAGACGGCTAGGAAGGCTGTCGTTGCCGCTATTACTTCAGGGGATAAACAAGGCGCCCTGTCAAAGTGGCATGTCCTTTGTTCTGTTGCTGATAAAGCTGCCAAGCGGGGGGTCATCCATAAGAACTCTGCCAACCGCCTCAAGGGGCTGTATGGCCGGCGGATCGCAGCCCTTGGCTAGGACACGCCAGAGGTTTCTGGCAGCTCATATCCTCCTTGTGATTAATCTCAAGGCTGGAGAGCGATGAAAGCGGACTTTCCGGGCCCGGCTCATTTTTTGGGTTTTTCTTCATCAAAGAGCTCGGTGAATTTGTTATTCACGGAAAAATCAAGGGTTTGCCATCCTGATTTTCCAAGGAAGCAGTAGATTTCCCATTTCAGGGGATAATTATCGCTGTAGGTAAAGTAGGTGAATCGGATGATTCGGCTGCCCAGGCGACGAATCTTGATTAGTTCGTGATCCCTGATTTCACCGTAGGTTTTGACAATGTCCTGAGTTTCAGCAACGAGTTTGTCGACACTTTCCGTGTTCTCACCCAATGGCGAGCCTTTCATCAGGGTGCGGAAAGCGTTCTCTGCTTTTCCGTTTTCAATACCCTTGAAAAAGGCTTCTACCCGAGCACGAATCTCATTCTCGCCACCGAGCGTTTTCTCAAAGCGCCCGAGCCCTGCCAGTGAACGTTCAGGAGTGGCAGGAGCTTCATTCTGGGCGAATGAGCCTACTAAAGAGCAAAGGATCAGGATCGGTATTTCCAGTAACATGACCACCATGGATCCTCTATATCTTGGGGTATTCATCATGTTAGAATGGGGGAGATTTGGCTCATATTCAACGTTCCGTTGCCCGGAATTATTACGGCAGCCGCTTGAATTGATCTTGGTTGGCGCGTAGGTTCATCGCCCCATGGAGGAACAGCCGTCCAATGAGTTGCTTAATGAGCGTGCCCGGAGGGCGGACAAGATTGTCCGTAATCCGGAGAAATATAAAATTTGTGGTGGTTGTGACTCCATCATTGCTGAAAAAGTGACGATTTGTCCAAATTGTCATGCCTATCGGTTCATCTCCGATGAAGACAGGGTAATCGTTCAGGCTCAAGCACTTGGAACTAGGGAGCCGAAATCCGTAATCATCAGCGACCTAGACTGAACTCCTTGATATTCAATGATTAATGGTGACTCGTGCTGTCCTGAATCATTTTAAAGCTTTATGCGCTTAAATGAACTGCTTGTCATTTAAGCGGTTGACCTGCTCGTTTACAGGCTTTAGACTGTTAACTCGTATTAACTAATACTAACCAACCTAACAAAAACATTAGTCTATGAAAATCCGTAATATTGCAGCAGGATGCGCTTTGCTTCTTGCCGTTTCTCCGGCTATCGCAGGTGACGCCAGTGGCGTTGACAGTGGTGAGCCGTTTAGCCTCGGTGCAGACGTCACACTCGGTTATGACACCGATTATGTCTTCCGCGGTCAAAACTTAGCAGAAGATCTGCTTACAACTACAGTGAACCTCAACACCATTTCTCTTGGTGACGGGATGGATCTGGACCTTGGTGCCTGGTATGCAAATACCTATGGTGCTGGCTATACTGAGCTCAACCTCTTTGGTGGAGTTTCCGTTGACCTTGGCGATGCTTCGCTGAGCGCAGGTCTTACCTTCTACGACCCCAGTAATGGTGACAACATCGTTGAGCCTTATGTCGGTATCGGCACAGAGCTTGCTGGCCTTGACGTCAGCCTTGGCTATGCCTACGACACTGATGATGACAGTGCTTATATTGCACTTGGTGCTGGTAAGTCTCTTGAGCTTTCCGACGACATTACTGTTGACGTCAGTGCATCGCTCAACTACGCCGATGACCACTACGGTGTGGACGGCTTCAACAACATCGATCTGAGGATCGGGTTGCCGATCGCTGTTGGCGAAGCAACTCTTACACCTTACATCGCTGGTTCTATCGCCATTGATGGCCTTGATGATGCCGGTGGAGACGATGAGCTCTACGGTGGAGTTTCCCTTAGCTTGAGCTTCTAGTTTTTGGGAAGATCGTAAGATCAATTCACAAGCCCCCGGCTTTACGGCCGGGGGCTTTTTTTATGCTAGGGGTGTGGTGTCGGCAGGGGAATCAGGGGTTGTTTTTGAACCTCGAAGCTACTGGTGATTAATACTGATTTTTGTTTGTAGCTCACTTATTATGGCATCCCGGACAACGGGATTCGCCGTGTATTTTAAGTATACTTTGTTTCATCAGGTAAAATGATTGTCACTGCAAGAGTGCTCGTCGATGGGGCTTCCGGGCTTGAGTTTGACTATGAGTTACCTGGTGATTTTGCGTCCCGGGTGGGTGTGGGCAGCAGGGTGAGGATTCCCTTACGAAATCGTGCCTCCACGGGAACGGTAGTTGCCATTTTGGAGATTGAAGAAGGTTCTGAAGCGGCCACTGTGCTCAAGCCGGTCGCGGCACTGATTGCCGACCAGCCCATATTGACGCCGGCCTTGATCCAACTTGGCAGATGGATATCTGAGTATTACGTGGCACCGATGACTTCGGTAATGCGCAGCCTGATTCCCGAGGTGGTGCGTGGTGAAAACAATGATTTTCAACGGCGCTTGTTTGTTCGGGTGGCGATGACACCGGGTAAAGAGGATCTTGAGGCAATCGGCAGGCGTGCTAAAAGGCAGGCTTCGATTCTTTCGGATCTGCTGGCTGCAGGGGAGCCTGTCGCGCTGGCCAGCCTCGGGTCCGGCGGGCGGGCTGCCGTGGAAGGGCTGGTAAAGAAAGGCTTTGTCGAATTGACCCGGGAGATCGTGGCGCGTGACCCCCATCGTGATGAGCAGTTTGTAGCATCGCAACCGCTGCAACTTACCGAGGCACAAGAGGGGTGCCTTGCCGCAATTAATACCGCTGTTCGAAAACCTCGTGATGCAAAACCCCTGTTGTTGCACGGGGTGACAGGGAGTGGGAAGACGGAGGTGTATTTACAGGCGATAGCAGCCGCTCTTGACGCTGGGTGCACGGCCTTGGTGCTTGTACCGGAAATTTCCCTTACTCCGCAAACGGTCAGAAGGTTCAAGAGCCGATTTGCCGACATTCAGGAGCGCGTGGCAGTGCTGCACAGTCATCTCAGTGATGGCGAGCGGTTTGACGAATGGCACAAGATTGTGGACGGCACGGCAAGAATCGTCATCGGCGCCCGCAGTGCGCTTTTTGCCCCGTTGAGTAACCTTGGTCTTATTGTCGTCGACGAGGAGCATGAGGGCAGCTATAAGCAGGACAGCGCACCTCGTTACCATGCCCGCGATGTGGCGGTTGTTCGCGCCAGCATCGAGGGGTGCGCGGTGTTGCTGGGCAGCGCGACTCCATCCCTTGAGTCATTCAACAATACCCGGCTTGGCAAGTATCAATTGATAGAACTGCCCGAGCGCGTTGATGACCGGAGCATGCCGCTGATCCGTATTGTCGATATGCGCCAGGAGGCACGTAACCTTTCCAAGTCAGGAGGGCCGGCCATTATTTCAGAGCGCTTACGGGTCGCGGTTGATGGGCG
>JAAESJ010000180.1 GCA_024229495.1 Verrucomicrobiaceae bacterium
AATGATGAAATACCAACATGCGTACAGGACAGCGCGACAGGCACCAGCAGGTTATTACATTGCTTACGCTTAGGCAGAATTGCACGGTACGGCACATGATAAGCATAGCCGACCCTCTTCCCTTTTACGCGTACCGGAAAAATTGTTCCCTCGTTAATCACTCCACCGCCCTTCAGAGCAATGCGCTGAACATCATGAGAATCGATTGGAAACGATGAAATCGCAATCGGATCATCTTTTTGGGGATCCTCAATAATATCCCTTTGACTGATAACGTACATTCCTTTCATCCGCCGCGATTCGCGTATGTAGAGGGCCGGTGAAAAATGACCATGACCGGCAAATTCGTCATTACACAAACCTAACTTTGCATACTGATCACGAATTGATTTGGGCACGACCGGGTCATTGGTCAGAAAATGGAAGAACTCCAAAGTGTATTGCTTATGCGTTTCCCAGATCCTCTTTCTCTTTACTTCGTCTGCCTCATGCCAGGAATTACCACCTCCAACCAATCCTATCGAAAATTGTCGGCCAATTGAGTTATTGCCGTCGAATTTTCCACCCGGCAAAGGATACAAATCAAATCCAAAACTCTTGCCACCGGATTTGATGTGACGTCGTATTATCTCGAAACGGTCCGGGTCATATTGATCCGGTTCTGGCATGGGCACTTTATTCTTAATGTCATTCGTCAGACACAATCGAAAGCTGTACGTCATAATCTTTTTGTCCCCGGCCTCCTTGGGCCCAGCATCGTCAGTAGTAACTAATGGAAGAATTTTTCCTCTATCATCAAATCCATTAATACTCATCCTCTTCTTAGGATATTGTTTGCCCGCCAGAGACTCTCCATACTCGGCGCGACCTTCACGCCCGATCGTCCAATCAACGCCCGCGCTCGCCATAAGATCACCTTCGTAGGTACCATCAACGAAGACCTTAGCTTGATAGGTTCCACTATCAGTAATGATAGCGGTGATGCGTGCCCCCTCTTTGGTGACCGACTTGAGATACTTCCCTTTCATTACAGTCACTCCAGCCTCATCAAGCATCTTCATCGTTACTCGCATCGCGACGTGCGGCTCAAAGGTCCAACGCGAGGTGTCCTTTATCCTTGGATCGTAAGGCGCCTTAATTCCTCGATCCGTGTAGTCTTTGACCACGCGCGTGTGCCACTCATGAAATAGCCCCATTACCGTACTGCGAACCATCTGATTCGAATCACAATGACTCAGCCCCCCTGTACTCATCGCACCAACGTGCTCCGTCGGTTCCAGAAGAATGACAGAAGCTCCTTCGCGGGCAGCAGCAATTGCCGCGCAAAAACCTCCAGGCGTCGAACCGTAGACAATAACATCGGCTCTATTTATGTCCGACTCATCCGCAGCCAAGTACTTGGGAATGACTGCTAATGACAGGAAAGGGACTGATAACAAAAGTCCTTTCACCGCTCCATTTATCTTCGCTAGCATGTTAAAAATTTATGGTCACCTACTTTGGCATCGGATTCTTGCCAGGGTCATATTCCATTAGACTCCAATCCGAGCAGAACGGAGACGCCGGAAGCCAGGCCCTACTATAAAGGTTCCATTGCTTGCCCCCAGGACATTGGGGATGACAGGCATAACGGACCGCTTTGGGATTATTGAGCCCTGATTTACTGACAATAACTGATCCGTTCTGAATGGACGCGTCAGCGGGGTGCCATGTTCCATCCTTATCGGCTAACTCAAACCCAAAGAGCTTATCATTTTTCACTTCCAGAACTTCACCCACTTCTGATTTTCCTACTATCAGACCCTCCTTGGCATTTTTAAAATGAACGACCATGGAGTCTCCTTTGCGTTCAGTTGACTCAAACATTGGGCCATTGGCCGTGACAGGAAATTTGTAATCATTTTTTAGAGACAAGAGCGCCAGCCTTTCCCCCACGTCGATCTTATTGGGCGGATGAATGTCGTTATTAATATCCAAATCAATGGTCACGGCCATCCCGGTCTTAGGCACATCCAGGGCCTTAGACTGCTCCTCCCTCGCGTAGGTCCAGGCGTAGCTCTTCCATTGCGGGAGCTGCACATAGTAAAATGGCAAATCGTCATTACCCCAGACGCTCCTCCAGCCCTGAATCAGTGCCCTCATCTTGTGCGCATAATCGCGGGGATCTTCTCCGGTCCCACAATTAGATTCGGCCTGGTACCAGGTGAATCCACGGACCGCGTACGGAGCTACCGGAGCGATTCTGGAATTGTAAATGGCTCCGGCTAACCATCCATCACTCCTCACAAAAGTGCCTCCCCTCATTTTCTTGATCGCCTCATGGTTACGGGCCTTCGCGTACTGCAGAAGCTTTTCAAGTGTCGGATGCCCAGTGAAGGCCTGGGCCGGAATGTACGGTTCAATTGGAGTCCCTCCCCACGAACAATCAATGATTCCGACGGGGACCTTCAGCTTTAGATGTAACCTCCGCGCGTAAATAAATCCGACAGCGGAAAAGGACTTCACTGAATTGCTGTTGCAAACGAACCAGCTCCCCCCTCCCAGGTCCTCTTTCGGTTCCGGGCTATTGGATTCAGTGACTTTTCTGAAGCGGATATTGGGATAGTCCGCCTTAGAAACGAGACTTTTCCCCAGCTCAAGGCGTCCGGCCATTGACCCGGCATTGTAGCCCATATTTGACTGACCACCGGAGAACCAGACCTCTCCAACGACAACGTTCTTGAAGCTGATCTTTTTATTTTCCGTGGATACCTTGAGAACCTTCGGCTCCGCATTTTCCGTTAAGGGATTGAGGTTAAGTTTCCATTTTCCTTTTTGATCGGATTTGGTTTCCACTCTTTGCCCGGCGTACTCGACGGTCACCTTTTCATTCGGAGCTGATGTACCCCAGACCGGAACAGGCGAACCCTGCTGCAAGACCATATTATCCGAGAAAATCCTGGCGGGCCGGAGTGACTCCTCGGCATGGCCCAAAATAATGCTGGAGCAGAAGAGTGCTAAGCCCGCGACTTTTCGAAAGTAAGTATTTATGATCATCTTTGAAGCGCTTTGACCCTAGAACGACCGAGTGTTCTGAAACGCGACGTAGCGGTTGGCCTCTTTGAAGTTGGTAACTTTGCCTTCCGCACTGTCCCACTCGATCTTCTTGCCGGGGTAGCGGCCGGCGATGACGCCTAGCAAAACGGACTCGGTGAGCGGTGCCGCGTAATCGAAGCGCGCGGTCGGTTCGCCCTTGCCGGCCAGGATGACGTCGATCCAGTTGCTGTAGTGGTTGACTTTCTTCGGGATGTCGGGCTTCTCGAGCTTGTCGTACACGGAGCCGGGGAAGAAACGCGGGCCGTCGATGTGGCCGAGCAACATGCTGCCGCCTTCACCGACGAAGACTGCGCCTTGCTTTGGCAGTTTCTTATCTGCTGGAACGCCGAGGCTGCCGTCGTTTTCGGGTGGCCCGTA